>CAIKZV010000765.1 GCA_903831925.1 uncultured Burkholderiales bacterium | reverse complement strand
CGGGCAGACCATCACGGCAGTGCATCGCCGCGGGCCGGCGTCGATCGACGGCATCACGCAGGTCGTCCCTGCGCAGGGGGCCGGTCGTGGCGATCAGGGCAGCGCGCGGGCCTCGGCCGCTCCCGGGCGCGGTCATCGCGAAATCGACGCGCAAGGGCTGCTGCTCACGCCCGGCTTCGTCGACATCCATACCCACTACGACGGCCAGGCGATCTGGGATTCGCAGCTCGCCCCGTCCTCGGTCCATGGCGTGACCACCGCGCTCTTTGGTAACTGTGGCGTGGGCTTTGCGCCGCTGCGCCCCGGCGCCGCCGACTTCCTGATCAACCTGATGGAAGGCGTCGAGGACATCCCCGGGACGGTATTGGCCGAAGGCCTGCCCTTCGACTGGGAAAGCTTTCCGCAATACCTCGATGCACTCGAACGATTGCCGCATGTGATCGACATCGGCGCGCAGATGCCGCATTCGGCCCTGCGCTGCTATGCCATGGGCGAGCGCGGCGGCGACCATGCCGAGCAGCCGAGCGCCGACGAGCGCGATCTGATGGCCCGCCTGCTCGAAGAAGCGCTGCATGCCGGCGCGCTGGGTCTGACCACCTCCCGCACCACCAAGCACAAGGCCCGCGACGGCCGCCATACGCCGAGTCTGACCGCCAGCGAAGCCGAACTGATGTCGCTGGCCGCCGCGATGCGCCGCGCCGGACGCGGTGTGCTCGAAGTCAACTCCGACTTCGGACCGGGCGAGTTCGAGATCCTCGAGCAGGCTGCGCGCGTGTCGGGCCGACCGCTGTCGGTGCTGCTGATCCAGGTCGACAAGTCGCCGAACCTCTGGCGCGAAACCCTCGACCAGATCCATGCCGGACGGGCCAAGGGGCTCGACATGAATGCGCAGGTCGGCAGCCGGGGCATCGGCGTGCTCCTCGGGTTCGAAGCCAGTCTGAATCCGTTTGGCGGTCATCCGGCCTGGCGCGAGGCGCTGTCGGGCCTCAAACGACCCGAGATCGCCGCCCGCCTGCGGGCCGATCCCGCCTTGCGCCGGCGGCTGATCGACGAGCGCCCCGAGAACAACGCCACCCGCTATCTCGGCGGCATGCTGGCGCGGGCCTTCGAGATGGCAGCCGTCCCCGACTACGAGCCGGATGCCGCAGATTCGATCAGCGTGCGGGCCGCCGCACGTGGCGTCTCGGTCTGGGAAGTCGCCCTCGAGTTGCTGATGGCCGACGACGGCCAGGGGCTGCTGCTGCATCCCTTTGAGAACTACACCGGCGGCGATCTGGAAGTGGTGCGCACCATGCTGGAAGACCCGGCGACGGTGATGGGGATCGGCGATGGCGGTGCGCATGTCGGCACGATCTGCGATGCCAGCGGGCCAACCTTCCTGCTGACCCACTGGAGCCGCGATCGGCGGCGCGGGCCGCGCCTGGCCATCGAGCGGCTGGTGCGCAAACAGACCCTCGATTCGGCACTCGCCTACGGCCTGCTCGATCGCGGCGCGATCGCCACTGGCATGCGGGCCGATCTCAATCTGATCGATCTGCCTGCCCTCACGCTGCATCGTCCCTTCATGGCCCACGACCTGCCGGCAGGCGGCAAGCGCTTCCTGCAATCGGCAAGCGGCTATCGGCATACCTTCGTGGCCGGCGTCGAAACCCTGCGCGACGACCGGCTCACCGGCGCCATGCCGGGCAGGCTGGTGCGGGGCGCGCGCTCGACTCAGACGGCCTGATCGCAAAGCCGCGCTTGGGGCCGCGCTGGCAATCGGTCAGCGCGGCAAGTCAGGCGGGCAAGTCAACTCGGCGACTCAGTGACGTCACTCAGTGGCGTCACTCAGGTAGGCCTCTCAGCAAACTCCAGGACCGCGTCGATGTAATCGGCGAAATCCGACAGTCCATGGTCGCTGCCTTCGATCACGATCTGGCGTGCGCCCGAGTAGAACGCCACCATCTCGCGCCAGTCGAGCAACTCGTCGCCGGTGGCCGCGATCAGCAGATAGCGCTCGGGTCTTGTGATCGCCTCGACCTGCAGGCTCGCCAGTTCGTCCAGGTGAGAGGGCAGCAGCTCGAATGATTGCGAGGGATCGTGAAACTGGGTCTGAGGCCCGAGGTATTTGGCCAGCCCGCTTGCCGGGCGAGTGGACGGGTTGAGCAGTACCGCGCGACAGCCGTGACGCTCGGCCAGCCAGGTTGCATAGCAACCGCCAAGGGAGCTGCCGATCAGGGTGTCGCCTGGACCGGGCGCAAACCGGGACTCGATCAGATCGATCGCAGCGCGCGGTGAGACCGGCAGCTGCGGGCAGGCAAACTCGTTCTCGCGGCCGAGCTCACGCAGGCGCTCGCCGAGCAGCCTCGCCTTGAAGGACGAGGGCGACGATCGAAAGCCGTGCAGATAGATCAGCACAAGGAGATCAGCAGGAGGCGTTCATCGAGCACGCGAGGGTCAGGGCGATCGCTGCGCTTGCCGCTGCAGCGCATCGAGCAGGCGCTGATGCACACCCCCGAAGCCGCCGTTGCTCATGACCAGCACCCGGTCGCCGGCACGGGCCTGCGTCACCACATCGGCCACCAGCGCATCGAGCTCGGCGTGGACGCTCGCCTTGTCGCCCAGCGGCGCCAGCGCATCGGCCGCATCCCAGCCCAGACCGCCGGCGTAGCAGAAGCTGTGATCGGCTCCGATCAAACTGCCGGCCAGCGCGGCCTTCACCGCGCCGAGTTTCATGGTGTTGGAGCGCGGCTCGAGGACCGCGAGGATGCGCTCACCCGGAGAAAGCCGGGCTCGCAGACCCTCGATCGTCGCGGCAATCGCGCTCGGATGATGCGCAAAATCGTCGATCACGGTCACGCCTGCGGCAGCACCGCGCACCTCCAGCCGACGCTTGACGCCGCCGAATCGGGACAGTGCCTCAATCGCCTCGGCTGGGGATACGCCTGCATGCTCGGCCCCCGCCACGGCAGCAATCGCATTCGAGCGGTTGTGCCGGCCGGCCAGCGGCAGGCGACAGCGCCCGAGCAAGGTATCGCCGCGCATCACATCAAATTCGGTGGCGTCGGCCGATTCGGTCACCGCCGCCTCGTGCCAGCCGGCAGGGGTATCGAACTCGACCCGCTCGCTCCAGGCGCCGCGCGCCAGCACCCGCTCGAGCGCGGCGTCGGCGCCATTGACGACCAGCCGCCCTCGTCCCGGAACGGTGCGCACGAGATGGTGAAATTGCGTCTCTATCGCCGCAAGATCGGGGAAGATGTCGGCATGATCGAACTCGAGATTGTTCAGAATCGCGGTCATCGGGCGGTAATGCACGAACTTCGATCGCTTGTCGAAAAACGCGGTGTCGTATTCGTCGGCCTCGATCACGAAAGGCGCGTGCGGCGCCCCCAGGCGAGCAGAGAACGGGAAATTGATCGGCACTCCGCCGATCAGAAACCCCGGTGCATGGCCGCAAGCTTCAAGAATCCAGGCAAGCAGCGAGGCGGTGGTGGTCTTGCCGTGGGTACCGGCGACCCCGAGCACCCACCGGCCGGTCAGCACCGACTCGGCCAGCCATTGGGGCCCGGACACATAGCGCTGGCGCGCATCCAGAATCGCTTCCATCAGAGGATTGCCGCGCGAGACCACGTTGCCGATGACCCAGACGTCGGGCGCCAACTGCAACTGCGAGGCGTCGAATCCCTCGATCAGGTCGATGCCGAGCGCGCGCAGCTGATCGCTCATCGGCGGATAGACGTTGGCGTCGCAACCGGTGACCCGGTGCCCCGCCTCGCGGGCGATGGCGGCCAGCCCGCCCATGAAGGTGCCGCAGATGCCGAGGATGTGAAGGTGCATGGGGAGACGATTCTACCGTCGGATACACTCGATGCGACCTGCCCTGCCGAACACCATGCCTGACGCCACCGCTCAAACCGGCCCTGCTCTTCCTGTTCCCGGCCCGATCCCGAGGCCGTCGGGCACCCCCGAGACCGGCAGCCGACCGCCGGGTGAGCCGCTGCGCCAGGAGCTGGCGCTCGCTGCTGCGCGGCTGGTGGCCGATACCGGGCTTGATTACGCCAGCGCCAAACGCAAGGCCGCCCAGGAGCTGCTTGACGGGCGCCCCCTGCCGCGCGGCCAGCTGCCCGACAACCTCGAGATCGATGAAGCCCTGCGCGAGCACCTCGAACTCTTCGACCCCGAACATGCGCAGCGGGTCTGGCGGATGCGGCGCGCGGCGCTCTCGCTGATGCGGCGTCTGGCAGCCTTCCAGCCCTACCTTACCGGCGCGGTCTGGAAGGGCATCGTCGCCGAACATGCGCCGATCCACCTGCAACTCTTTCATGATGACGTCAAAGCGGTACAAATCGACCTGCTCAACGATGGCCTCGATTTCGAGGTCGGCGAGTTGCCGCACTTTCGCGACGCGAGCCGTGGCGAGGTCGAGGCCTTGCGACTCGACTGGCAACGCGAGCCGGTCGTGATCTCGCTTTATCGCCACGACGATCTGCGCGGCGCACTTCGCGCAATTCCCCCCGAACGCGGCACTGCCATCGACGTCGAACGCCTGATCGACGCCACCACACTCACAACATCATGAGCAACGACTACCCCAACCGAAACCGACGCAACACCGTGATTGCTGCTGGCGTGGGGATTGCGGCGATAGGGCTTGGCGCAGTAACGGGCTGGCGTCGCCTGCGTTCGACCGCGCCCGACGCTGCCGTCGTCCGCTTCTATGCCATGTCACTGCCCGACGCTGCCGGGAAGCCTTTCGCGTTCTCGGGTCTGGCCGGCCATCCGCTGGTGGTGAACTTCTGGGCCACCTGGTGCCCGCCCTGCGTTGAGGAGATGCCGGAGTTATCAGCGCTCTACTCTGAGCGGTCGCCGCTTGGCCTGAAGATGATCGGCATCGGCATCGACTCGCCCACCCGCATCGCCGACTTTTCGGCCCGCACGCCGGTCTCCTATCCGCTGGTCGCGGCCGGCATGGGCGGCACCGAACTTGGCCGCGAATTCGGCAACGCAGCCGGGGTGTTGCCCTTCACCGTGGTGATCGACGCGAAAGGTCGCATTGCCCAGCGCATCGTCGGGCGACTGAAACTTGATGTCCTGCGCAAGCAGCTGGCCTGACTTGGCTGAACCGGCCAAACCTGGGCCAGTCGGGCGCGCACTAGACAGTTTTACTAAAACTAGCGCACAATCCGCGCCAACTTCGGCAAACCTGCTCTGATTTTCATGGACAAGACGGTCTGGGTGCTTCATGGCCCCAACCTCAATCTGCTGGGCACGCGAGAGCCCGGCATCTACGGGTCGACCACCCTGGCCCAGATCGACACGATGCTGGCTGAGGCTGGCGCGGCCAGTGGCGTGCGAGTCGAATCCTTCCAGAGCAACGCCGAAGGCGCACTGGTCGACCGCATCCAGTCGGCCCGCGACCGGCAAGTTGCCTTCATCATCATCAATCCTGCCGCTTACACGCATACAAGTGTCGCCATCCGCGATGCGCTTGCAGCGGTCGCGATCCCTTTCATCGAAGTCCATCTGTCCAATGTTCATCAGCGGGAAGCCTTTCGCCATCATTCCTATCTGTCAGATCTGGCCACAGGCGTCATCGCCGGCCTCGGGCCGAGCGGTTATCGCTTCGCCCTGCAGTTCGCCATCGAGTCCATTCGCCATTAACTCGTCATTCATTCGCCGTTGAGCGCCGCGAGGCTGCCTGATGCGCGGCCGACCGCCTGCGGGCCCTCGACATCCAACACAATCCGGGAGACGTCTCACCCATGGATCTTCGCAAACTCAAAACGCTGATTGACCTGGTCGCCGAATCAGGCATCGCCGAACTCGAAATCACCGAAGGCGACGGCAAAGTCCGTATCGTCAAGAGCCCGCAGCAAGTCGCGATGGGCTATGCCCCAATGCAGCCGATGGCCATGGCGACTGATGCGCACCGGTCGATGCAAGCCGCCGAACCTGTCGCCGCGCCGCCTGCGCCGGTGGCCGCAGCCCCTGCCGAGCCGGCAGCGCCATCCGGGCATGTCCTGAAATCGCCGATGGTCGGCACCTTCTATCGATCAGCCAATCCCAACTCCTCGTCTTTCGTCGAAATCGGGTCGCAAGTCAAAGAAGGCGACACGCTGTGCATCGTCGAGGCGATGAAACTGATGAACGAGATCGAAGCCGACCATGCCGGCACGGTCAAGGCGATCCTGGTCGAGAACGGGCAGCCGGTCGAGTACGGCCAGCCGCTCTTCATAATCGAGTGAGCTGATGTTCGACAAGATCCTGATCGCCAACCGAGGCGAGATCGCACTGCGCATCCAGCGGGCCTGCCGTGAACTCGGCGTCAAGACCGTAGTGGTGCATTCCGAAGCCGATACCGAGGCGAAATACGTCAAGCTCGCCGACGAATCGGTCTGCATCGGACCGGCGGCATCGCGCGACAGTTATCTGAATATCCCGGCGATCATCAGTGCCGCCGAGGTCACCGATTCAGAAGCCATCCATCCGGGCTACGGCTTTCTGTCAGAGAACGCCGACTTCGCCGAACGGGTGGAAAAAAGCGGCTTCGTCTTCATCGGCCCGCGACCCGAGACCATCCGGATCATGGGTGACAAGGTCAGCGCAAAAGACGCGATGCGCGCCTCGGGCGTGCCGGTGGTGCCGGGTTCGGACGGTGCGTTGCCGGACGATCCGAAAGAAATCATCCGGATCGCACGAAGCGTGGGCTATCCGGTGATCATCAAGGCCTCGGGTGGTGGTGGCGGACGCGGGATGCGGGTGGTCAATACCGAAGCCGCTCTGGTCAATGCGGTCACCATGACGCGAGCCGAAGCCGGTGCGGCCTTCGGCAATCCGAGCGTCTACCTCGAAAAATTTCTCGAGAATCCGCGCCACATCGAGATCCAGGTGCTGGCCGACGAATTCCGCAACGCGGTCTACCTTGGCGAGCGCGACTGCTCCATGCAGCGTCGCCACCAGAAGGTGATCGAAGAAGCGCCGGCGCCCGGCATCGCCCGCCGGCTGATCGACCGGATCGGCGTGCGCTGTACCGAAGCCTGTCGCAAGATGGGCTATCGCGGCGCCGGCACCTTCGAATTCCTGTTCGAAGATGGCGAGTTCTACTTCATCGAGATGAATACCCGCGTCCAGGTCGAGCATCCGGTGACCGAGCAGATCACCGGAATCGATATCGTCCAGGAACAGATTCGGGTGGCCGCCGGCGAGCGTCTGCGCTTCAAGCAGCGCGATATTCAGATCTCGGGCCATGCGATCGAGTGCCGGATCAACGCCGAGGACCCCTACAAGTTCACCCCATCGCCGGGTCGCATCACCAGCTGGCACCCGCCTGGTGGCCCCGGCGTGCGAGTCGATTCACATGCCTATACCAATTACTTCGTGCCGCCCAACTACGATTCGATGATCGGCAAGGTCATCACCTTCGGCGACACGCGGGATCAGGCGATCATGCGCATGCGCATCGCGCTGTCAGAGATGGTGGTCGAAGGCATCCAGACCAATCTGCCGCTGCATCGCGACTTGCTTGCCGACGCGCGCTTTGTGGCCGGCGGCACGTCGATTCACTACCTCGAGAACAAGCTCGCGCAGCGGCGCGGCTGATCGGGATCGACCCATGTCGGGATGGCAGGAACTGCTGATTGAAGTCGGGCCCGACGATGCCGAGCCGTGGAGCGACGCGCTGCTCGAGGCCGGCGCCCTGTCGGTGCAGGCCGAGGACGCCGATGCCGAGTCTCCCGACGAGCAGCCGATGTATGGTGAGCCCGGTATGCCGGCCGCAGCAGCCTCAAACCTGCCCGGCTGGCGGCGAACCATCCTGGCCGCCATGCTCGACGAGCAAACCGATGCGGTTCAACTGCTCGCCGCCGCGGCCCAGGCGCTTGGCACCAGGCCGCCGGCTGTCCGAGAGATCCGATCAATCCCCGATCAGGACTGGGTACGCCTGACCCAGTCGCAGTTCGAACCCATCCCGATCGGCGAGCGATTGCTGATCACGCCGAGCTGGCACGCCCTGCCCGGCGACGGGCGTCTGGCCATTGTGCTCGACCCGGGGCTGGCCTTCGGAACAGGCAGCCATCCCACCACCCGGTTGTGCCTGCAATGGCTTGAACGCGAACTCGTTAAAGGCGCGACGGTCATCGACTACGGCTGCGGCTCGGGCATCCTGGCGATTGCAGCCGCGCGACTGGGTGCCGGCAAGGTCATCGGGATCGACATCGACGCCCAGGCACTGATATCGGCGCGCGACAACGCGCAACGCAATCAGGTGAGCATCGATGTCCGCGCCGGGACCGACGCGCGCCCGGAACCTGCCGATGTGGTGGTCGCCAATATTCTGTCGAGCCCTCTCAAACTGCTGGCCCCGGTCCTGATCGATCTGGTCAGACCAGGCGGCACACTGGTGCTGTCGGGTGTGCTCGCCAGGCAAGTCGAGGAAGTCTCGCAGGCCTATGCCGCCGGTATGTCGATGACGGTCGCAGGCATGACGGACGGCTGGGCTTGCCTGGTCGGCAGCAAACCCTGATGATTCGCTGCAATGGCGCTAGCGACTACCTGCCCCCAATGCAAGACCAGCTTCAAGGTGGTCCCCGATCAGCTCAAGCTGAGCCGCGGGTCGGTGCGATGCGGGGTGTGCCAGAACGTTTTCTCCGGCATCGACCATCTGCGTTACGTGGATCAGTCGGCGCTGCTGGGTCCCAAGCCCCGTCAAAGCGGCGCTGACACCGATCAGAGGCCGTCTTCGCCGGAGAGCAGCGGCCAGGCGGCAAGTGATCCGGCGGCGACGCCCGGCCCGTCAACTGCCCAGGATCACCCCTCTGGCGGCGATGACCTCAAGACCGCCTTTTTTCTGCCAGACAGCGGCTTCGGCAGTCAGGTCAATGATGCGCTCGCCGGCGCGGCACGCACGCCGACGCGCGACATCGATTTCTCCAATTTGCCACGGGTGCCGTTCTCTCCCGCCGTGCCCCCGGACTCCTCCTCGGACGCCCCTTCGGATTCGACGTCAATACCGGACGACGACACGGCGCAGGGCGCCAGCGCCGGCGGCTGGCAGCATGCCGACGACGGGACGCCGTCAAACCACCTGGACATCACGACCCCCGACCAGCCGGCGGCCAACACCGCAGCAAAAGACTTCACACCGCGCGCGTCGACGCCGACCGATTTCAGCGATCTCGCCAAGTCCAGACCCGGCAAACGACAGCCTGTCGCCGTGATGATTGCTGTCGGCCTCCTGATCGGTCTGTTCGTGCAGACGCTGATCGGCTGTCGAGATCTTATTGCGGCGCGCTCGCCGGCAATCTCAGCACTTCTCGAGCCTGTCCTTGATCCCTTCGGGCTGACTATTTCGCCGCCGCTCGACCTCTCGGCGCTGAGCATCGAATCATTTGAGCTGCAGACCGGGCGTTCAAAGAACCTTCTGCAAATGACCGCTGTTCTGCGCAATCGCGGCAGTCATGTCGTCGGCTTTCCGGCAATGGAACTCACCCTGACCGATTCGAGCGGCGCACTGCTTTCCCGAAAGGTGATCCGGGTCGAGTCCTACCTGGATACCCCCCTGATTGCCGCGCAGGGCCTTGCCGGACGGTCGGAATGGCCGATTCGAATTGCGCTCGAACACGATGGGCTCGAGCCTGCCGGCTATTCTGTCGCCTTGTTTTATCCCTGAACGCAGTTCCCGAGGTCATCATGTCAAAGCGTGTGCTTAACAGCGGGTCGGTCGCCTACGACACGATCATGGTTTTCGACGGTCACTTCAAGGATCACATCCTGCCCGACCGGGTCCACATGCTGAATGTGTCCTTCCTCACGCCGCGCCTGACGCGGCAGTTCGGCGGGTGCGCCGCGAATATCGCCTACACCCTGCGTGGACTGGGCGGATCGCCGACGGTGCTCGCTGCGGTCGGCAAGGACGGTGGCGACTACATCGCCCGCCTCAATTCGCTCGATATCGATACCAGCTCGATTCTGAGCTGCGACGACCTGTTTACCGCTCAGGCCTTCATCACGACCGATCTTGCTGATAACCAGATCACCGCCTTTCACCCTGGCGCGATGGCCCGCGCGCATGAAGTCGCCACGGTCTTGCCGTCAGCATGGGGGATCGTTGCGCCCAACGGCAAGGACGCCATGCTGCGCCACGCGCAAGAGCTGACGCAGGCCGGCGTACCCTGGATTTTTGACCCTGGTCAGGCCCTTCCGATGTTCTCGGGCGATGAGCTGACATCCCTGCTCACCGGAGCAACCGCTCTGGCGGTCAATGACTACGAATGCCAGTTGATGCTTGAAAAGACCGGGCGCAGCGAATCAGACCTTGCCGCGAGCGTGCAGGCAATGATCATCACGCGGGGCGCGCAAGGCTCGGTGCTGATGACGCAAGGCCGTCGTGAAGAGATTGCACCGGTGCCGATCGCAAGTGCGGTCGACCCGACCGGGTGCGGCGACGCCTATCGTGGCGGGCTGCTTTATGGTCTGGCGTGTGATCTGGGCTGGTCGGTCGCTGCGCGCCTGGGCAGCGTGATGGGGGCGATCAAGATCGAGCAGCACGGCCCGCAAAACCACGCCATCGACCGGGACGCGGTCGCCGCGCGCTATCACCGGGTCTATGGCGCGATGCCCTGGTAGGGCTTATCCGGGCATTCCTGCTGCAGGCCTTTGGCCGCTGGTCAGTCGACTGAAGAGCCGATCGATTGTCAGCGGAACATACCGGTCAGCAACGCAGGATCCAGAATGCTCAGGAGAATCTGGAGCAGCAGGACCAGCACGAGTGGTGACAGGTCGACGCCACCGATCAAGGGCAGCACTTTTCTGATCGGCGCCAGCATGGGCTGGGTCAGTTGCTGAATCGCTGGCGCGAGCGGCGCATACGGATTCACCCAGGACAGGATGGCTTGAACGATCACCAGGCCGATCAGCAGATAGATCGTTCGATTGAGCAGCCAGAAAACTGCGCCAAGCATTACCTCGACCGGCCCAGGCGCTCTGCCCGCACCCGAGATCAGGAAGTAAAGCAAGGCCACAACCGCGGCGACCAGAACCGCCGCCACAACACTCGCCCAGTCCATGCTGCGAGTCGGTGCGACCAGCCGGCGCAGCGGCAGAACCAGCCAGTCAGTGACCGCATTGATGAACTGGCAGATTGGATTGCGAGGGCTCAGATGCACGCGATGCGCATAGGCGCGAAGAACGCAGGAGACAGCCAGCAGCCCTCCCACGGTCTCGATCAGCAACCAGATGATTCGGCTCATGGCGCGCGGATTGTCGCACAAAAAAATCGCGCCCCTGAGGGCGCGATCACGAGCACTGTGCGGTACCCTGCACTGTGCGGCATGGCGGCCAATCAAAAAATCAATCGACCACCATGCAGACCGATCAAGGCTTGTTGCCGGTCGGGAAAGGCCAGGCTGCGGCAGGATTGAGCGGCTTGGCTGCTGGAGCGGGCGCAGCGGCAGGCTTTTCAACCTTCTTTGCGGGCTTCTTGGCAGCCTTTTTTGCAGCAGGTTTCTTGGCAGCGGGTGCTTTGGCGGCAGGCTTCTTAGCCGCAGGCGCCTTTGCAGCAGGCTTTTTCGCCGCAGGCTTCTTGGCAGCGACTTTCGTAGCGGCCGGCTTCTTTGCAGCGACTTTCTTGGCCGCAGGCTTTTTGGCAGCGACTTTCTTGGCCGCAGGCTTCTTAGCAGCGACTTTCGTAGCGGCCGGCTTCTTGGCGGCGACTTTCTTGGCTGCCGGCTTCTTGGCAGCGACTTTCTTGGCTGCCGGCTTCTTGGCAGCGACTTTCGTGGCCGCAGGCTTCTTCGCGGCAGGTTTCTTGGCGGTTGCCATAGGGATACTCCTCAGGATGAAGTTGAAAACGCGGAAACCCGTTCAGGCGAGGCGGATGGCCAATTACCGTGCGGGCTATTCATCGGCGCAAGAAGAAGATCTGGTGTCCTTACGCTAATGAATGGGGTGTTTTGCGTCATCGCGATTTCGCGGACACAAAAAAGGCGCCGAGCTCTCTGGCTGGACGCCTGAATCAACCGATATGACGGAGGCTGCGCCACCGCACGAGCAGAAGCATCTCTGCTCAGTGCGGTCTGGTTAGTCAGTGGCTCGAATGAGTCGTAAGGCTCCGTCAAATCAAATCCTGAGTGCGGTAAACCGCGGTTCGAACAATCTCTGGTCAGTCCCAGCTCAAAGCGCCACCGGTCTGGTACTCGGTCACGCGTCGCTCAAAAAAGTTCTGTTCTTTCTTCAGGTCGAGCATTTCGCTCATCCAGGGGAAGGGATTTTCAGCGCCGGGGAAAAGCGGGTCGAGACCGATCTGCTGCGCGCGCCGGTTCGCAATAAAACGCAGGTACTCCTTGAACATCGATGCATTCAGACCCAGCACACCCCGAGGCATGGTGTCTTCTGCGTATCGGTATTCGAGTTCGATTGCCTGGTGAAACAGACCCACGATCTCTTCGCGAAATGCCGGTGTCCAGAGATGCGGATTCTCGAGCTTGATGGTGTTGAT
>CAIKZV010000764.1 GCA_903831925.1 uncultured Burkholderiales bacterium | reverse complement strand
TGCGCGACGACCCTTGCAACCGCGCTTTGCTCGGGCCTTGCAGTGGCGCCGGCTCTGGTGCTGCGAGGCGGGCGCGTCGAGGGTGTGTCGGCGGCCGCGCGTGCAGCGGCGATCGGAGTCGCCACTGCCGCGTTTGTGTCGGGCACGGTTTGGGTGTTTTGTGGGTTGATCGTGGCAGCCTGTGTCAACACGACGCCAGTGCCGTCAGCGTGGGCGCCGGCCGGTGTGGCCTGCAGCAGCGCCGCCTTGCGGCTCGGGCCGAGGTTCGCAATGACTGATGCGGCTGCCGGGGGCAGGTCATCGGGCTGGCTGCGGGGTTTGGTGCGTGTGGCGCGGGCCAGCGGTGCGGTGTCGAGGTCGAGAAGGGTGGCAGGCTTCGTAGGTGGCTTGGGCAGCGGCATGTTGTGATTTCGGCCTTATCGGGATCGACTTGCGGCAGGTTCAGAGGAGATCAGAGTGATTCGACGAAAGTCAGTACCTCGGCCACATGGCCGGGAACCTTCACGCCACGCCATTCGCGCAGCAGCGTGCCATCGGCACCGATCACGAAGGTCGATCGCTCGATGCCCCGAACCTGTTTGCCATACATGTTCTTCATCTTCATCACACCGAACTGCTCGCAGACCGCTTCATCAGGGTCGCTGATCAGCTCGAAGGGAAAGGCCATCTTCGCTTTGAAGCTTTCATGCGATTTCAGGCTGTCGCGGGAGACACCGAAGACGAGGGTGTTGGCCCGGGTGAAGCCGGCAATCGCATCCCGAAAGTCGGCGCCTTCGGTGGTGCAGCCCGGCGTGTTGTCTTTAGGATAGAAGTAGAGCACCACGACCTTGCCGGCCTGCGATGCGAGACTGAATTGCTGACCGGTGGCTGCGGCACTGAAATCGCCCACTGTTTTGCCAAGGGTGACCGACACGTTGTTCGCCTTTTGCAGATGGATCGATCGACGATAGCACAGGCCATTGACCGCTGATCGAGCCCCTGATCGAGCCCCTGATCGAGCCTCTGAGTGAGCCATGCACAGCGTGCGCGGATCGCGGCTGGCCCGATCGCGCTGGTCGAGTCGATTGCCGTGGTCAGACCGGCAGCAGGGCCGCCAGCACCTTGCGACCTTCTGTCATGAGAATGTTGTAGGTGCGACAGGCGGCCCCGGTATCCATCGATTCGACGCCGATTCGTCTGGCGATCAGCGCGGCAGTGAGTCTCGGATGGGCAAAACGCTGTCGTGCGCCGGTGCCCAGCAGCACGACTTCCGGCTCGGCCGCGAGCACGGCGTCGAAGTGCGAGGCCATGAGATCCTCGAAGCGTGCCGGTGCCCAGGTCGCGATCGGCTGCTCGGGCATCAGCAGCAGCGCATGCTCGATGCGCTGCGCATTGACTTCGATGAAGCCGGGCCCATAGGCCGTGATGGTGTTGAGGACCGATGGTCGATTGGGGTGCAGTTTCATTTTCTGATTCGGCAAATACGCTACATTAGCGGTTTATTCACGAGCAGTGCGCCCGTCCGGGCTGCCAGCGCTCGAGCAGGAATCCCCATGAGTGCAGAGCGCGACTTTTCCCGCATCCGTCGGCTTCCGCCCTACGTCTTCAATATCACGGCCGAGCTCAAGATGGCCGCAAGACGTCGCGGCGAGGACATCATCGATATGAGCATGGGCAACCCTGACGGGCCCACGCCACAGCATATCGTCGACAAGCTGGTCGAAGCCTCGACCCGCCTCGATACCCACGGTTATTCGGTCTCCAAGGGCATCCCGCGTCTTCGGCGCGCGATCACCGACTGGTATCAGCGCCGCTACGCCGTCGACCTCGATCCCGACTCCGAGGCGATTGTCACGATCGGTTCGAAAGAAGGTCTGGCGCACCTGATGCTCGCCACCCTCGATCGCGGCGATACCGTGCTGGTGCCCAATCCGAGCTACCCGATCCATATCTACGGCGCAGTCATTGCCGGCGCCGATATCCGCTCGGTGCGCATGACGCCTGGCATCGACTTCTTCGATGAACTCGAGCGTGCGATTCGCGAGTCCTTCCCCAAGCCCAAGATGATGATCCTGGGTTTTCCGAGCAACCCCACTGCGCAGTGCGTCGATCTCGACTTTTTCGAGCGGGTGGTGGCACTGGCCCGCCAGCACGACATCCTGGTGGTCCACGACCTGGCCTATGCCGACATCACCTTCGATGGCTACAAGGCGCCCTCGATCATGCAGGTGCCGGGTGCCCGCGATGTGGCGGTCGAGTTCTTCACCATGAGCAAGAGCTACAACATGGCCGGTTGGCGTATCGGCTTCATGGTCGGCAACAAGCATCTGGTCCATGCGCTGGCGCGCATCAAGAGCTATCACGACTACGGCACCTTCACGCCGATCCAGGTCGCCTCGATTGCTGCGCTCGATGGGCCGCAGGACTGCGTCGAGGAGATCCGCCAGACCTATCAGAGCCGTCGCGATGTGCTCGCGAAGGGTCTGCTCGAGGCCGGCTGGAATGTCGAGATTCCGAAGGCCTCGATGTATATCTGGGCCGAGATCCCCGAGCCTTATCGGGCTGCCGGTTCGCTCGAATTTGCCAAGCGGATGCTGGCCGATGCCAAGGTGGCGGTATCACCCGGCATCGGTTTCGGTGATTACGGTGACGACCATGTGCGTTTTGCACTGATCGAAAATGAGCAGCGTATCCGCCAGGCGGTGCGCGGCATCAAGGAGATGTTCCGCAAGGACGGCCTGATGCCCAAGGCTGCGGCCTGAGGGATGGTGATGACGGTTTCTTCAGGCGAGGCAAGGTCTTCCGGCGCATCCAGACTGGGTCCGGTGCGGGTGGGGCTTCTGGGCATCGGCACAGTTGGTGCCGGCACTTTCAATGTACTGGCGCGCAATCAGCATGAAATTACCCGGCGCGCCGGGCGCGGCATCGAGATTGCCGCAGTGGCCGACCTCGACATCGCGAGGGCACGCAGCCTGGTTGCCGAGCATGCGGGCGCGTCGGTCAGGGTCAGCGATGATGCCTTCTCGGTGGTTCGCGATCCGTCGATTGATGTGGTGGTCGAACTGATCGGCGGCTACGGCATTGCGCTGAAGCTGGTCCTTGAGGCGATTGCTCACGGCAAACATGTGGTGACCGCCAACAAGGCGCTGCTGGCAGTCCATGGCAACGAGATCTTTGCGGCCGCGCGCGACAAGGGCGTCATGGTTGCCTTCGAGGCGGCGGTCGCAGGCGGCATTCCGATCATCAAGGCGCTGCGCGAAGGGCTGACCGCCAATCGCATCGACTGGATCGCCGGCATCATCAACGGCACCACCAACTTCATCCTGTCCGAGATGCGCGACAAGGGCTCGTCCTTCGGGGATGTCCTGAAAGAAGCGCAGCAGCTCGGCTATGCCGAGGCCGATCCGACCTTCGATATCGAAGGCGTCGATGCAGCGCACAAGGTCACCATCATGTCGGCGATTGCCTTCGGCATCCCGGTTCAGTTCGAGCGTGCCCATATCGAGGGCATCTCCTCGCTGCAGGCCACCGACATCCGCTATGCCGAACAGCTCGGCTATCGCATCAAGCTGCTGGGCATCACGCGACGGCGCGAGCATGGCATTGAGCTGCGCGTGCATCCCACGCTCATCCCGTCGCGCCGCCTGATCGCCAATGTCGAGGGCGCGATGAATGCGGTCTGGGTCAAGGGCGATGCGGTGGGGCACACCATGTATTACGGCAAGGGTGCCGGTGCCGAGCCGACCGCCAGCGCGGTCATCGCCGATCTGGTCGATGTGGCTCGCACACTCACGGTCGATCCCGGCAATCGCGTGCCCCATCTGGCCTTCCAGGCCGATGCGATGGCCGATCTGCCCATCCTGCCGATCAGCGAGGTTGAAAGCGCCTACTACCTGCGGTTGCGCGTGGCCGACGAGCCGGGCGTGCTGGCCGATATCACCCGGATCCTGGCCGATGCGCAGATCTCGATCGATGCGGTGCTGCAGCGCGAGCCGGCCGAGGGCGAGCACCAGACCGACATCATCCTGCTCACGCATGTGACCATCGAGAAGCAATGCGATCAGGCGATCGCCCGCATCGAGGCCCTGCCGACGGTCGTCTCCAAAGCGACCCGTATCCGACTCGAAGACCTGAACTGACGCGGCGACCGCACTGATGCGCTATTTCTCGACTCGCGGCGACATGCCGCCCCAGCGTTTCAGCGAGATCCTGCTCGGCGGACTGGCACCCGACGGTGGACTGGTGGTGCCCGAGCGTTATCCGCTGATCGATGCCGCTACGCTCGAGCGCTGGCGAGCGCTGCCCTATGCCGATCTGGCCTTCGTGCTGCTGCGCCTTTACTGCGACGATATTCCCGACGCCGATCTGCACGAGCTGGTGCGTCGCACTTACACCCCGCAGGTCTTCGGTTCGGCCGAAATCGTGCCGCTGCGAACCCTCGAACCCGATCTGCATCTGCTGCGCCTGTCCAATGGGCCGACCCTGGCCTTCAAGGATGTCGCAATGCAGTTGCTCGGCAATCTGTTCGAGTATGTGCTCGCGCGTGACGGGCGGGTGCTCAATATTCTGGGGGCCACCTCGGGTGATACCGGCAGTGCAGCCGAATACGCCATGCGCGGGCGCAAGGGCATCCGCGTGTTCATGCTGTCGCCCGATGGGCGCATGAGCCCCTTCCAGACCGCGCAGATGTTTTCGCTGCGCGACGACAATATTTTCAACATTGCGGTCGACGGTGTTTTCGACGACTGCCAGGACATGGTCAAGGCGGTCTCCAACGATCTGCCGTTCAAGGCGCGCCATGCCATCGGGACGGTCAATTCGATCAACTGGGGCAGGATCATTGCCCAGGTGGTCTATTACTTCAAAGCCTGGTTTGCCGTGACAAGCGGCGCACCGCAGGAAGTGTCGTTCACGGTGCCAAGCGGCAACTTCGGCAATGTCCTCGCCGGCCATATCGCGCGGCGCATGGGCCTGCCGATCAGGCGCCTGGTGGTGGCGACCAATGAAAACGATGTGCTCGACGAATTCTTTCGGACCGGCATCTATCGCCCGCGACGCACTGCAGACACCTTCCAGACCAGCAGCCCCTCGATGGACATCTCCAAGGCCTCCAACTTCGAGCGCTTCGTGTGGGATCTGGTCGATCGCGACGGTGCGCGCGTGGCCGCACTCTGGCGCGAGGTCGACCAGCGCGGTGCGTTCGATCTTTCCAGCACCGGTGAGTTTGCCCGCATTGCCGACTTCGGTTTTGTGTCGGGTGCCAGCAGCCATGCGCGTCGCATCCACACGATCCGCGAGGTTGAGCGCCGATATGGTGAGGTGGTCGATCCGCATACCGCTGACGGCCTGGCAGTGGCCGATGCCTGGCGTGAGCCCGGTGTGCCGATGATCTGCCTCGAGACCGCCTTGCCTGCCAAGTTTGCGCAGACCATCGTCGAGGCGCTCGGTCATGGTCCGAGGCGTCCTGCGGCTTACGACGGCATCGAAGAGCACGCGCAGCGCTTTACCCGCATGCCCGCCGATGTCGCCATGCTCAAGCAGTACATCGCGGCCCGCGTGACCTGAGCAATGCGCGCCTTCGGGTTCGCCGGTTTCTCGGGCGCGGGCAAGACCACGCTGATCGAGCGTCTGATTCCACGGCTGGTGGCGGCGGGTCTGAGGGTGTCGCTGATCAAGCATGCCCATCATCGTTTTGATATCGACAAGCCCGGCAAGGATTCGTGGCGCCATCGTGAAGCCGGTGCCAGCGAGGTGCTGATTGCCTCCGATCAGCGATGGGCACTCATGCATGAATTGCGCGGCGAGCCCGAGCCCGATCTGCAGACGCTATTGCAGCGTTTTTCGCCCTGCGATCTGGTGCTGGTCGAGGGCTACAAGCAGGCCCGCATCCCCAAGCTCGAAGTACATCGGCCCGCACTCGGCAAGCCGCTCCTGTCGCCGCATGACCCCGACATCGTGGCGCTGGCGAGCGATGTGCCGATGGATTGCGCGCTGCCGCAGTTCAGGCTCAACGACTATGATGCGATCACGGCCTTCGTGATCGGTCAGGCCACTGCACAAAGCCAGCATCCCCTTTCGCCATGAATCGTCCCGCATTGCTCGACTTTGATGAGGCGAGGCGCCAGCTCCTCGAGCTGGCCCTGCCGCTCGCGCTCACCGACGCGCAGCTTGAGACCTTGCCGACCTCCGAAGCCCTTGATCGGGTCCTCGCCCGGGACCAGGTCTCGACGCTCGATGTCCCGCCGATGGACAACTCGCAGATGGACGGCTATGCGGTGCGTGTGGCCGATCTGACTGCCGGCCAGGCGATGGCAGTCTCCCAGCGGATTGCCGCGGGTGATGTGGCTGCGCCGCTGGCGGCTGCAACGACGGCACGGATTTTCACCGGTGCCATGGTGCCGCCCGGGGCTGACGCGGTGATCATGCAGGAGCAGGCGGTGCTCGAGGGCGAGACCGTCCGATTCGGCAATCTGCCGATGGCGGGCGACTGGATCCGCCGAGCCGGTGAAGACATTCGCCGCGACAGCGTCGTGCTCACCGCCGGCGCCCGGCTCACGCCGCAGGCGCTCGGTCTGGCCGCCTCGGTCGGTCTGGCAACGCTGCCGGTGCGACCGAGATTGCGGGTGGCCTGTTTTTTCACCGGCAACGAACTGGCAATGCCAGGCCAGGCGCTTGCGCCGGGCGCAATCTACAACTCCAACCGATTCGTGCTGGTGGCGCTGTTACGCCGCCTTGGCTGCGAGGTGACCGATCTGGGCATCGTGCCCGATTCGCTCGATGCCACCCGCAGCGCGCTGCGCGAGGCGGCCCGCGGCTGCGATCTGATCGTCACCTCAGGCGGCATGTCGGTCGGTGAAGAAGATCATGTCCGGCCGGCGCTCGAGGCGGAGGGGTCGCTTCGCACCTGGCAGATTGCGATCAAACCCGGCAAGCCGCTGGCCTGGGGCGCGGTGCGACGCGCCGGCGGCGGATCGGCTCATTT
>CAIKZV010000763.1 GCA_903831925.1 uncultured Burkholderiales bacterium | reverse complement strand
TGCTCGGCGAGCTCGCAATGCAGATGCGCAATCAAGCGGCGCTGGTCGGTGCCTGCATCGCGCTGCAGGCGCTCGGCGAGTTCGATGGCCCGCGGCCAGTCGCGAACCATCTGCGCGATATCGAGGCGATGCTGCAGGGCCGCGCTCTCGTAGGCGGATTTTTCGAGTCCGTTAAAGGCCTCTTCGGCGCGATCGAGCAAACCGGCACGCAGGAAGTCGGCACCGAGTTCGAAGAGCGCGTGTTCGCGCTGCGCAGGCTGAAGGTCAGCCCGTGCGAGCAGGCTCTGATGGACGCGAATCGCCCGGTCGGTTTCGCCGCGACGGCGAAACAGATTGCCGAGTGCAAAGTGAAGTTCGACGGTTTCAGGATCGAGCTTGACCACGTCGACGAAGGCATCGACCGCCTTGTCGGGCTGCTCATTGAGCAGAAAGTTCAGCCCCTTGAAGTAGGCATCGGGCAAATGCGCCGATTCGCGAACCTGAGACCGGGTATCAATGCGGGATGCGAACCAGCCCAGCGCGAAAAACAGCGGGATGACTCCCAGCCACCAAAGCTCGAATTGCATCGTCTGCGCCTGTCTTAAAAGTCGACGTCAGGACTTGCGTGAATCGGCCGCGCGTACCAGCCCAGCCGGCCTTGGCACCGACTCGGGGGCGGGCGTCTGCTGCATGCGTCGCAGCCGGGTGAGCTCACGGCGCTGTCGAAAGACGATCGGCACGGTGGCCAATGCGCCAAGCAGCGTGCCCACCGCAAAAAAAACCAGCAGAAACAGGACCAGCGGCGCGCGCCACTCGAACTGCGGAATGCCGAAGAAACGCAGGGTGGCGGTATCGGTATTCGACAGGGCAAAGCCCATCATCACCAGAAAGAGCGCAAGGCGCAGCAGCCAGCTAAGCAGACCCATCAGGCGTCGCCGTCGGTGCGAGCGCGGATGTCGACCCGCTCGCGAAGTTCCTTGCCTGGCTTGAAATGCGGCACTCGCTTTTCAGGCACGTCGACCCGCGCACCCGACTTGGGGTTGCGGCCCACGCGCGGCGGCCGATGCGAGAGGGCAAAGCTGCCGAAACCGCGAATTTCGATGCGATGCCCATCGGCCAGCGTACGGGCCATGGCATCGAGAATGGTCTTGACCGCGAACTCGGCATCTTTGGCCACGAGCTGCGGATAACGCTCAGCCAGTCTGGCGATGAGCTCCGACTTGGTCATTGTCCCGGGGGACAGTTGATCGTCGAGATCCAGTATCGGTGGCATCTTCATCGCGAGTCGGTCGGATCGATTGGTGCACCCGGGCCACCCTCACGCTGGAGGGCGGCCCGGTCTCTGATCAGGACTTGTCTTCGCCGCTGGTCAGCTTGGCACGCAGCAGCGCGCCAAGGTTGGTGGTGCCGGTGGCAGCACCCGATTCAGCCTGCATACGCTGAATGGTTTCGGCGGTCTCGACATTGTCTTTGGCCTTGATCGACAGACTGATCGAACGCGCCTTGCGATCGACGTTGATGATCATGGCTTCGACGGTATCGCCTTCTTTCAGGTGATTGCGGGCATCTTCGACGCGATCGCGCGAAATTTCGGAAGCACGCAGATAGGCTTCGATATCGCCGCCGATATCAACAACCGCACCCTTGGCATCAACCGCCTTGACGGTACCGGTCACCACGGCGCCCTTCTCATGCTCGGCCGCGTAGTTGGTGAACGGATCACCATCGAGCTGCTTGATGCCCAGCGAGATACGCTCGCGCTCGACATCGATCGCCAGCACCACGGCGCCCACATCGTCGCCCTTCTTGAAATCGCGAACGGCTTCTTCGCCGGTCTTGTTCCAGGACAGGTCGGAGAGGTGAACCAGACCGTCGATGCCACCGGGCAGACCCAGGAACACGCCGAAGTCGGTAATCGACTTGATCGAGCCCTGAACCTTGTCGCCCTTGCGATGGTTGTCGGCGAATTCCTGCCAGGGGTTGGCTTTGCACTGCTTCATGCCGAGCGAGATGCGACGACGCTCTTCATCGATCTCGAGCACCATGACTTCGACTTCGTCACCGAGCGCGACCACCTTGCCCGGGTTGACGTTCTTGTTGGTCCAGTCCATTTCGGACACGTGCACCAGACCCTCGATGCCCGGCTCGATCTCGACAAAGGAGCCGTAGTCGGTGATGTTGGTGACCTTGCCGAACATGCGGGTGCCGGTGGGGTAACGGCGCGAAATGCCGACCCACGGATCGTCGCCGAGCTGCTTGACGCCGAGCGAGACGCGATTTTTTTCCTGGTCGAACTTGAGGACTTTGGCAGTGACTTCCTGACCGACCGATAGCACCTCTGAGGGGTGACGCACGCGGCGCCAGGCCATGTCGGTGATGTGCAGCAGGCCGTCGATGCCACCGAGGTCGATGAAGGCGCCGTAGTCGGTGAT
>CAIKZV010000762.1 GCA_903831925.1 uncultured Burkholderiales bacterium | reverse complement strand
GGCGGTGAGGGAGGACGTGCGTGAAAAGATCATCCAGAGCATCCCGGTCAAGCGGCTAGGTCGCGCCGAGGAGATCGCTTCGATGTGCGGCTGGCTGAGCACTGACGATGCAGGTTTTTCCACCGGGGCAGACTTTACGTGTAACGGCGGCCTTCATATGGGATGATGAGCGGCTGATTTGAACCTGGAGACGCTGGATGGCTGCCCAAAGTCGACTGATCAAGAAATATCCTAACCGTCGCCTGTACGACACGCGGACCAGCTCTTACATCACGCTCTCCGATGTGAAGCAGCTGGTTCTCGGCAACGAGGATTTCAAAGTCGTCGATGCCAAAAGCGAAGAGGACCTGACCCGGAGTATTCTTTTGCAGATCATTCTCGAGGAGGAGGCCGGCGGCACGCCGCTTTTCTCGGCACCGATGCTCTCGCAGATCATCCGGTCATATGGTGATGCGATGCAGGGGATGATGGGCGCCTACCTCGAGAAGACCATGCAGTCTTTCGTCGAGATCCAGAGCAAGTTTCAGGAACAGTCCAAGGCCTTCTACGACGTCAAGGGCTTGCCCTCGAACCCCGAGCTCTGGACGCAGTTCATGCAGGTCCAGACGCCGATGGTTCAGGGCATGATGAGCCACTACATCGAACAGTCCAAGAACCTGTTCGTGCAGATGCAGGATCAGATGCAGCAACAGGCTCGCACGGTGTTCCCGGGTTTTCCGTTTCCCATGCCAACGGCTCAGAGCCCCAGACCTGAGCCGGCAGGCGAAGGCCCCGGGCCCGGCGAGCGCAGCAAATAAGGTCGATCTTGCCTTCTGTCAGTATCAAGCGCCCCAAGTTTTCCAGGCGGTCATCCCCTTCTTCGATCGACAAAGCCGACGCCCCGCCGCGGGTGGGCTTCGTCTCGCTCGGCTGCCCCAAGGCGCTGGTCGACTCGGAACGCATCGTCACGCAATTGCGCGCCGAAGGCTATGTGATCTCGCCCACCTACGAGAAGTCGGATCTGGTGATCGTCAATACCTGCGGCTTCATCGATGAAGCGGTGCAGGAGTCGCTCGATGCGATCGGCGAGGCGCTGGCCGAAAACGGCAAGGTGATTGTCACCGGTTGCCTTGGGGCCAAGCCCGGCGAAGCCGGCGGCAACCTGGTGTCTCAGGTCCATCCGAGCGTGCTGGCGGTCACCGGCCCGCACGACCTTGAAGCCGTGATGGGCCATGTTCACACCCATCTGCCCCGTCCTCACGACCCCTTCACCGACCTGGTACCTGAAGCCGGCATCAAGCTCACCCCGCGCCACTATGCCTATCTGAAAATTTCGGAGGGTTGCAATCACCGCTGCAGCTTTTGCATCATTCCGTCGATGCGCGGTGATCTGGTGAGCCGGCCGATTGGCGAGGTGATGCGCGAGGCGCAGGCCCTGTTCAAGTCGGGTGCGAAGGAACTGCTGGTGATCTCGCAGGACACCAGTGCCTATGGTGTTGATATCCGCTATCGCACCGACTTCGTCGAGGGCAGGCCGGTGCGCACCCGCATGACCGAGCTGTGCCGTGAGCTCGGCGAACTCGCCCGCAGCCACGATGCCTGGGTGCGCCTGCATTATGTCTATCCCTACCCGCATGTCGACGAGATCCTGCCGCTGATGGCCGACGGCCTGATCCTGCCGTACCTGGACGTGCAGTTTCAGCATTCGCATCCGGATGTGCTCAAACGCATGAAGCGACCGGCAAGCGGCGAAAAAAATCTTGATCGCGTGCTCGGATGGCGGGCAGCGGTGCCGCAGCTCACGGTCCGCAGCACGTTTATCGCCGGCTTCCCGGGTGAGACCGAGAGCGAATTCGAGCACCTGCTTGATTTCCTGAAAGAAGCGCAGCTCGACCGGGTTGGCTGCTTTGCCTATTCGCCGGTGGAAGGCGCTGCTGCCAATGACTTGCCGGGTGCCGTGCCCGACGCGCTGCGCGAGGAGCGCCGTGGCCGGTTCATGGCCGTCCAGCAGGTCATCAGCCGTGAGCGCCTGGCGCGCAAGGTGGGCAGCACGCAAAGGGTGATCATCGATTCGATCGGCCCCAAGGGCGCGGTGGGGCGATCGTCAGCGGATGCGCCGCAGATCGACGGTGTGGTGCAGATTGCGCCACACGCCTCGCTCAAGGTCGGGCAGTTTGCGACCGTCCTGATAGCGGGATCGGACGATCACGACCTTCAGGCGAGTGTGCTGGCGCCTGCCGTCTGATCCGAGAAGAAGTTCAGGATCGCGTCGAGCCCGTTGTGGTTCACCGCATGGTGAGTATGGCTGTGGACGATCGGTTTGGCGTGATAGGCCACCGACATCCCGGCAATCGACATCATCGCGAGGTCATTGGCGCCATCGCCGACGACGATGGCCTGAGCCGGCGTGATGCCCAGCATCGCACAGGTCTGTTCGACCACGCGACGCTTGCCCTGGGCGTTGATGATCGGGCCGACCAGCCGCCCGGTCAGTTTCCCGTCGCTGACTTCGAGCACGTTCGAGCGGGCCAGATCAAGGCCCAGACGCTGCTTGATGCGCTCGGTAAAGAAGGTGAATCCGCCTGACACGACCAGCACGCGCAGGCCGGCGCGCTTCATCGCGCCGATCAGCGCGTCGGCGCCGGGCGACAGCCGCACCCGCTCGTTCCAGACCTGCTGCAGCGTGTCCTGCGGCAGGCCTTCGAGCAGTGCGACGCGTCGGCGCAGACTCTCGTCGTAATCGGCGATTTCGCCGCGCATCGCCGCTTCGGTGATCGCGGCGACTTCGGCTTTTCGGCCGATGTAATCGGCAATCTCGTCGATGCATTCGATCGTGATGAGCGTCGAATCCATGTCGAAGGCTGCCAGTCCGAAGTCGGTCAGACGCAGGGTCGGACTGACGATTTCGGCATCGACCTGAAGCGATCGGGCCAGGGTGTCGACCTCCTCGCCGCGCAGATCGACCGTGTCCCAGATCGCGAGGCCGGTGG
>CAIKZV010000761.1 GCA_903831925.1 uncultured Burkholderiales bacterium | reverse complement strand
TGTCCTGGACCCGACCATGATCCCGATCAACGAATTCACCCTGCAGGACCTCCCCTCGCCTCGCCTTGGCCAATCAGATCGTCTGTCACGCGCCCCCCGCCTGTCGCGATCGATCCAGGCCCAACGAACCGCGACCCAGCGCCCGCTGATCGTTCATGCCGACCAGCGCTGGACCTCGGATGTCGAACGCCCACGCCAGCTGTTTTCCCGGTTGGCTGCCCATCATCCGGTGCTGTTCATCGAAGAGCCGGTTCAGGGAGCCCTGGACTCGGCCGAGCTCAAGCTGAGCGAGCCGCATCCCAACATCGTGCGGGCGGTGCCGATACTGCCCTACGACGCTCGCAGCCCCGGCGATTCGCGCCGGGCAGGCGTCGCAACCCTGCTGCGCGACAGGCTGCTGACCGATCCGTCGCTGCTTGAGCGCTTCATCGGGGCCATCCAGTGGTTCTGCTCACCGCTGGATGCACCAGCCTTTATCGGCCGCTTCGGCACGATCGGTGTGGTCTACGACCAGGCCTCGGGGCTGCTGGTTCGCAAGCGGGCGGCGGACGAAAAAAGCGGGCGTGAACATCGGGAGCGCGAGAAACGACTGCTTCGCGAGGCTGTCGTGGTCTTCACCGAAGACGGACAGACGGCAACAGGCGGGCGGGTGCGTTGCGGCCCATCGGCAGCGGGCGACGAGGCGCGCGCAAGGCGCATCGTCTGGGATGCGATGGCGATGGCGGTGCGAGGCCGTCTGCTCAAAGCCTTCCCGCCGCGGCGCGCCAGCGTCTTGCCGCCGGGATTCCTGGCGGCTTCGATGATGTCCTTCGATCTGGTGTGAGCGTCCGCGATTATCGAGGCTGAGCACACGAAAGGTGTAAGCCAGACGTTTGGGGAGGCTCGGGCTCAGCGGTTAAGATCGGGCATGACTGCACACACCACTTCGCCCCTCAGCCTTTTCGACCCGGTCCGCATCGGTGCTCTCCAGTGCGCCAACCGCATCGTCATGGCGCCCCTGACCCGCTGCCGCGCCTTGCCCGGCAGCCTTGCCCCCCATGCCCTCAATGCCGAGTACTACGCGCAGCGCGCGTCGGCCGGCCTGATCGTGAGCGAGGCCACGCAGGTCGAGCCTCGCGGCATCGGCTACATGGGCACGCCCGGCATGCACAGTGACGCGCAGCGCGAAGGATGGAAACTGGTGACCGATGCGGTCCATGCCGCCGGTGGCCTGATCGTCGCGCAGTTATGGCATGTGGGCGCGGTGTCGCACCCTGATCTGCAGCCGGGCGGCGAACTGCCGGTGTCGGCATCGAACGTCGAGTTGTCGGGTACGGTTCACACCCAGAACGGACGCATGCATCGGGTCGCTCCCCGCGGTCTTCGCAGCGACGAAATGCCGGGCATCATCGAGGCCTACCGGCAGGCCAGCCGCAATGCCCGCGATGCCGGCTTCGACGGCGTCGAGATCCACGGGGCGAACGGCTATCTGATTGAGCAGTTCCTGCGCGACTCGACCAACCTGCGTGACGATGAATGGGGCGGGTCGGTGACCAATCGCATCCGGCTCGCACTCAGCGTGGTGGATGCCGCCGTCGAGGTCTTCGGGCGCGATCGGGTCGGTATCCGCCTGTCGCCGGTCTCGAACGCCAACGGCTGCCCGGCCGACTCGAATCCGCAAGCGACCTATGGCGCGCTGGTCGAGGCCCTGGCGCAGCGACGGATTGCCTTCCTGCATTTCATTGAGGGCAATACCGGGGCCACGCACTTCACCGACGGATTCGATTTTGCCGGCGCACGCAGGACCTTTCCCGGCACCTATATCGCCAACAACAAATACAACCGCGAGATGGCGATTCAGTCTGTCGAAAGCGGCGCTGCCGATGCTGTCGCATTCGGCGTGCCCTTCATCTCAAACCCGGATCTGGTGCGGCGCCTTCAACTGAATGCGCCGCTGACCCCGGCCAATACCAAGACCTACTACGGCCCGGGACCGATCGGCTATACCGACTACCCGACGCTCGAGGCAGTTCAGGCCGGCTGAATCAGGCCACCTCGACGTCACGCGAAGCGCGCTTGCGCTCGTGATCCTTGAGGTAGCGCTTGCGCAGACGGATCGATTTGGGAGTGATCTCGACCAGCTCATCATCGGCAATGAATTCAACCGCCTTCTCGAGAGTGAGCTGCATCGGCGGCGTCAGCACGATCGCATCGTCCTTGCCGGATGAGCGCACGTTGGTGAGCTTCTTTTCGCGCACCGGATTGACGACCAGGTCATTGTCGCGGGTATGGATACCGATGATCATGCCCTCGTAGAGCGCCTCACCGGTGCTCACGAACATGCGTCCCCGATCATCGAGTTTCCAGAGCGCATAGGCCACCGCCTCGCCGTCGTCGCCGCTGATCAGCACGCCATTGCGTCGATCTTCGATCGCGCCGGCCATCGGACCATAGGCGTCAAACACATGACTCATGATGCCGGTGCCGCGGGTCAGGTTGAGAAATTCGTTGTGAAAGCCGATCAGACCGCGTGCAGGGACGCGATAGTCGAGCCGCACCCGCCCTTTGCCGTCTGATTCCATGTTGGTCATGTCGGCGCGACGGGTGCCGAGGTATTCCATCACCGAACCCTGATGCTGGTCTTCGACATCCATGACCAGCGTTTCGTAGGGCTCTTCGCGTTCACCGGTTTCAGGGTTGATGCGCACCTTGGGTTTCGGACGCGACACCGCCATCTCGAAGCCTTCGCGACGCATGTTCTCGAGCAGGATGGTGAGGTGAAGCTCGCCACGACCCGAGACGACAAAGGTATCGCTGTCAGACGGAAATTCGACCCGCAGCGCGACGTTGTGCTGCAGTTCGCGCTCAAGCCGATCACGGATCTGGCGGCTGGTGACATATTTGCCTTCACGGCCGGCGAGCGGGCTGGTGTTGACCATGAACTCCATGGTCAGCGTCGGCTCGTCGACTTTCAGCAGCGGCAAGCCATCGGGCGTATCGGCGGCACACACCGTCGTGCCGATATCGATGCCCTCGACACCGGTGATCGCCACGATGTCACCGGCCAGTGCCTCGTCCATCGGAATCCGCTCGAGACCCTTGTAGCGCAGCACCTGACCGATCTTGCCCATGACCGGCTTGGCACCCGGCCCGTGGACGACCGCAACCTGCGCGCCGGCCGTGATGCGGCCGCGATTGACCCGACCCACACCGATCCGGCCGACATAGCTGCTCCAGTCGATGGAGAGGATCTGCATCTGCAGCGGGCCATTGATATCGTCAGCTCGCACCGGAACGAATTTCAGGATCGCGTCGTAGAGCGCACGCATCGTGCCCTGGGGCATGCCGTTGTCGGCCTTGGGCAAAGCGTCGAGCTCATCGATTTCATTGACCGCGAAGCCGGCCAGCGCCGAGCAGTAGACGATCGGAAAATCCATCTGTTCGTCGGTGGCACCGAGCTTGTCAAAGAGCTCAAAGACCTGGTCGATCACCCAGTGCGGCCGGGCACCCGGGCGGTCGATCTTGTTGACGACAACGATCGGCTTGAGGCCCAGCGCGAGCGCCTTGCGGGTCACGAAGCGGGTCTGAGGCATCGGGCCATCGACCGCATCGACCACCAGCAACACCGAGTCGACCATCGACAGCGCGCGCTCGACCTCGCCGCCGAAGTCGGCGTGGC
>CAIKZV010000760.1 GCA_903831925.1 uncultured Burkholderiales bacterium | reverse complement strand
TATTCATCGTCAACTCCCTGAATCGCGAGCAGCGGACAGCGAATCGATTCGAGTTCGGCCACAAGCGTCCAGTCGCGAAAGGCCGGGTCGAGCCAGGCCGGGCTCCAGCCGAAAAAAGCGGAGTCGACATCGTCATGCCAGCGGGCGAGTCGCTCGCGCAGACCGTGATTGGCATAGGCATCACGGGCGCGCGCAATGCTGGCGATCGCGATGTCCTCGACGAAGCTGTGCGGCGCGACCACCACCGCGCCGGCCAGCCGATCCGCGAAGCGGGCGGCATAAATCAGCGCAATTGAGGCGCCATCGCTGTGTCCGAATAGCCACAGCCGGCGGGCAGTTTGCTCGACGCCGAGTGCCTCAAGCAGTGCCGGCAGCAGCTCGATCGCCTGCCGGTGCATGAAATCGGTCGACCAGCGTTCGTTGGGGGCACGAGGCGTGGAGCGGCCGTATCCGGGGCGAGAATAGACGAGCCCGCGAAAGCCCAGCGCCCGGCAAAGCCGTGCAGGAAAGTCCTTCCACATCGCGCTCGAGCCCAGGCCTTCATGCAGAAAGACCATCAGCGGCGCGTTGCGCGGTGCACCGGCCTCGCTGTCGATCCAGTGGTAGTCGATCGAAAGGCCGGCGATCTCGACGGTGCGCGACGGCGACGTCATGGGCGGGGCGATGGGCTGCCGGGCAGGCCTGCCTGCTGGTGGGCCTCGCGCAGCCGAAAGCGCTGGATCTTGCCGGTGGCGGTCTTGGGCAGTTCGGCCACGAAATCGAGCTGACGCGGGTACTTGTGCGGCGCGAGGTGTGCCTTCACGAAAGCCTGCAGATCGGCAGCCAGTCGCTCGCTTGCGTGCGCCGGGTCCTTGAGCACCACGAAGGCCTTGGCCCGGGTCAATCCGTTCTCGTCATCGACGCCGATCACCGCGGCTTCGAGTACCGATGCATGCTGCATCAGCGTCGACTCGACTTCGAAGGGGGAGACATACTGGCCGCTGACCTTGAGCATGTCGTCGCCGCGACCGGCATAAACATAGTAGCCGTCGGCATCGCGGTAGTACTTGTCGCCGCTGCGGGTCCAGGGGCCGAGGAAGGTCGTGCGCGAGCGCTGACGGTCGGCCCAGTACATCAGTGCGGACGACGGGCCGTCGATGAACAGGTCGCCGATGGTGTCAGCGGCCTCGATCACCTGACCGGCATCGTCGCGCAACTCGACCCGGTAGCCCGGCACGGGCTTGCCGGTGCTGCCATAGCGCACATCGCCAGGGCGATTCGACAGAAAGATATGGAGCATCTCGGTCGATCCGATGCCATCGATGATTTCGCAGCCAAACCGAGCGGTGAACCGTTCGCCAATTTCGCGGGGCAGGGCCTCGCCGGCCGACGAGCACAGCCGCAGCGCGACCGATTCGCGCGCCGGCAATTCGGGCGAGGCGAGCATGCCGGCGTAGCCGGTCGGGGCGCCAAAAAAGACCGTGGTCTGGTGGGTGAGCCAGCGGGCGAAGACTGCAGCCGGCGTCGGGCGCTCGGCCATCAGGACCGTGGTGGCACCGACCGACAGCGGAAAGCTCAGGCCGTTGCCCAGTCCGTAGGCGAAAAACAGCTTGGCCGCTGACAGGCAGACATCGCTTTCGTGCAGATCCAGTACCGGCTGCGCATAGAGCGCGGCAGTCCAGTAGAGATTGGCGTGGGTGTGGACCGCGCCCTTGGGGCGACCGGTCGAGCCGGATGAATAGAGCCAGAAGGCAATGTCATCGGCTCGGGTGTCGGCGACGCCTGCGGCTGGCTGCCGCGGCAGCCACTGCGTCAGGTCCGACGCTGCCAGCGGAAGCGTTGCGGGCATGGCGGCACCGCGCGTCGAGATCAGCAGGTGCTCGACCGTCTGCCCGGGCGCACCGAGCGCCTGGCTCAGCACCGGAACCAGCCCGGCCGAGACGATTGCCGCCCGGGCCCGGCAGTGCGACAGCATGAAGTCGTAGTCATCGGCGGTCAGCAGGGTATTGACCGCGACCGGTACGACGCCCGCCTGCAGGCAACCGAGGAAGGCGACCGGCCAGTCGATGCAGTCGTGCATCAGCAGCAGCGCCCGGTCCTCGGCGCGCAGCCCGAGCCCGGCAAGACCGCCGGCAAAGCGCGCGACCTGTTCGGCGAGTTCACCGTAGGTGAGCAGTCCGGCATCGTCGATATAGGCCAGCCGAGCCGACCGGTC
>CAIKZV010000759.1 GCA_903831925.1 uncultured Burkholderiales bacterium | reverse complement strand
TCATCACCATCGGCATGAAGCTCGATCTCGGCGTGGTGCTGCACTCCTGGCCGATCGTGCTGCTCTATGCCACCTTGCCGATTCTCCTGAAGTTCGCACTCGTGGCCGGACTGGTGCGTGCCATGCACGACTCGGGGCCGGTGGCGATCCGCACCGGCATCTGGCTGGCGCAGGCCGGCGAATTTGCCTTTGTGCTGCTCGCGCTGGCCGATCAGTCGCAGCTGATCGCCCCCGACACGCTGCAGCCGATGCTGGCCGCGATGCTGCTGTCGATGCTGGCCAGTCCCTGGCTGATCGGCCGCGCCGACTGGCTCGCGATGCGGGCATCCGGTCAGGAGTGGATGATGCGATCGCTGCAGCTGTCGACGATCGCGGCGCGCAGCCTGTCGCGCGACCGGCACATCATCATCTGCGGTTACGGCCGCAGCGGCCAAAGCCTGGCCCACGTTCTGGAGGCCGAAAACGTCTCGTTCGTGGCGCTCGATCTCGACCCCGACCGGGTGCGCGAGGCCGCTTCCGCCGGCGAGTCGGTGGTCTACGGCGACGCCACCCGGCGTGAAACTCTGCTGGCGGCCGGCGTGCACCGGGCCTCGGTGCTGGTGGTCACCTACGATGACACCGTCAGTGCGCTGCGCCTGCTTCGCCTGGTGAAAGTGCTGGCGCCCGAGCTGCCGGTGGTGGTGCGCACCGCCACCGATGCCGACCTCGAGCGGCTTCGCGACGCGGGTGCCGCCGAGGTGGTGCCCGAGGTGGTCGAAGGCAGTCTGATGCTCGCGTCGCATGCGCTGGTGCTTAACGGCCTGCCGCTTGCCCGCGTGCTGCGACGCATCCGCGCGATCCGGGACGATCGCTACAGTCTGATGCGTGGCTATTTCCATGGCGCCGACGACATCGAGATCGAGTCGATCGAGGAGGATCACCTTCGCCTGCATGCGGTCACGCTGCCGGCGAGCGCCGCAGCCGTCGGCCAGCCGATGTCGTCGCTGGCCCTGTCCGGCTGCAATGTGAGTGCCCTGGTGCGCGGCGGTCAGCGTCGCCTGAGCTGGCCTGCCGAGCTGACGCTTGAGCCGGGCGATACGCTGGTACTGGTTGGTACGGTCGAGCAGGTCAATGCCGCCGAGGCCAGGCTGACCAGTCGCTGAGCGCGCACGCAGTGCTTGTCAGGCGCTGATCAGTGGCGAACCTGGTCCGGACTGATTTGCCCCCTGTGGCGCCTTCTGTCACGCCGGGTAACACATCGGCCTGACTTTTGACACAACTGCCTTGGTACACTGCCCGCAGACTTTCCATGCATCGATGTCTCCTCCCGCCTCCGAATCCCCGTTTGTCTCGATCGACTCAGTGAGCTTTGGCTACGACGCCAAACTCTTGCTGCGCGAAGTGTCGATCACCGCGCCGCGCGGCGCGGTGGTCGCGCTGATGGGCGGATCGGGTTCGGGCAAGACGACGCTGCTGCGTCTGATCAGCGGCCAGCTGCGCCCCGACGCCGGTCGTGTCATGGTCGAAGGCCAGGACGTCGCCACGCTCGATCGTCAAAGTCTTTACCGGTTTCGCCGCCGCACCGGAATGCTGTTCCAGTTCGGCGCCCTCTTCACCGATCTGAGCGTCTTCGACAACGTGGCCTTCCCGCTGCGTGAAAACACCGATCTGCCCGAGTCGATGATCCGCGATCTGGTGCTGATGAAGCTCGAGGCGGTGGGCTTGCGCGGCAGTGCCGCACTGATGCCGGCGCAGATTTCGGGCGGTATGGCGCGCCGCGTTGCGCTGGCCCGCGCGATTGCGCTCGATCCGCCGCTGCTGATGTATGACGAGCCCTTCGCCGGTCTCGACCCGATTTCACTTGGCACTATTGCCCATCTGATCCGCAGCCTCAACGATGCGCTGGGCGCGAC
>CAIKZV010000758.1 GCA_903831925.1 uncultured Burkholderiales bacterium | reverse complement strand
TGTGCCTGCTGCTCGACGTCCTGCCCGTCTTTCTGGTGGAACCCCGATAAATTCGTCGGCCCGGCCGGTCTGCTGCAGGCCTACCGTTTTATCGCGGACAGCCGTGATGAGGCGACCAGCGCCCGACTCGATGATCTCGAAGATCCCTACCGGCTCTTCCGGTGTCACACCATCATGAACTGTGTCGATGTCTGCCCGAAGGGCCTGAATCCGACCCTGGCCATCGGCAAGATCAAGGACCTGATGGTCCGTCGAGCTGTCTGAGTAGCCGCGCGCGTGACGATCTCCGGCGACCTCGACTCTGCGGCGATATCGGTCGACCAGCCTGCTGCGGCGCTGGCTGCTGCGGCCGTGTCGAGTCATCAGACAGATCCGGCTCAGCGCAGGCGGCTGAGATGGCGCGCGCGTCGTGGGCTGCTTGAAAACGATCTGGTGCTCACACGTTTCCTCGATCTTCACGAGGAAACGCTGACCGATGCCGAGGTCTCAGGATTGCATCAGTTGCTCGAGCTCGGCGACAACGAGTTGCTCGACCTGATTCTCCAGCGAACCGAATCGGAATTGCCCGCCATCGATGTCGATGCAGCGTCGATCCTGCAGCGATTGCGCGGCGTCTGATGCGGATCCTGTTTCATTCTAAAAACTGTCCAATAGGGGATGCCTTCCATGAGCTCTAAAAAGACCGCCACGCTGACGTTCTCGGATGGCAGCCCGTCCGTCGAGTTTCCGATTTACGAGGGTTCGGTGGGTCCGGATGTCGTCGACATTCGCAAGCTCTACGGCCAGTCAGGCAAATTCACCTTCGACCCGGGCTTTCTGTCGACCGCGGCTTGCGACTCGAAGATCACCTACATCGATGGCGACAAGGGCGAGCTGCTGTATCGCGGCTACCCGATCGAACAGATCGCTCAGAACTGCGACTTCCTCGAGACCTGCCATCTTCTGCTCAATGGCGATCTGCCCAATCGTGCCCAGCAGAAGGACTTCAACTATCACGTCGTGCACCACACCATGGTGCATGAGCAGATGACGCGTTTCTTCCAGGGCTTTCGTCGCGATGCGCATCCGATGGCGATTCTCGTCGGCTGCGTCGGTGCGCTGTCGGCCTTCTACCACGACTCGCTCGACATCAATAACCCGGAGCATCGTCATATCTCGGCCATCCGCCTGATTGCCAAGATGCCGACGCTGGTCGCGATGGCTTACAAGTATTCGGTCGGCCAGCCCTTCCTTTATCCGCGCAATGATCTGTCTTACTCGGCGAACTTCATGCGGATGATGTTCGGTACGCCTTGCGAGGAGTACGAGCCGAATGATGTGCTGGTTCGCGCGCTTGACCGCATTCTCATCCTGCACGCCGACCATGAGCAGAACGCTTCGACCTCGACCGTGCGTCTTGCCGGCTCCTCGGGTGCCAATCCGTTTGCCTGTATCGCGGCGGGTATCGCCACGCTGTGGGGGCCGGCTCACGGCGGCGCCAATGAGGCCTGCCTCGAGATGCTCGATGATATTCAGGCTCAGGGCGGTGTTGAGCGCATCGGCGAATTCATTGCCAAGGTCAAGGACAAGAATTCGAGCGTTAAACTGATGGGTTTCGGCCATCGGGTCTACAAGAACTACGACCCGCGCGCCAAGCTCATGCGCGAGACCTGCTATGAGGTTCTGGGCGAACTCGGTCTGCAGAATGACCCGCTCTTTGCTCTGTCGATGAAGCTCGAGCAGATTGCACTTGAGGACGACTACTTCGTTTCGCGCAAGTTGTATCCGAACGTCGACTTCTATTCGGGCATCGTGCAGAAAGCGCTCGGCATTCCGACCTCGATGTTCACCTGCATCTTCGCGCTGGCCCGCACCGTCGGCTGGATCGCGCAGTGGAATGAGATGATCTCCGACCCCGATCAGAAAATTGGTCGTCCGCGCCAGCTCTACATGGGCCCGGTGCGTCGCGACGTCATGCCGGTCGATCAGCGCTGAAATCTGGCGGCAGCCAGATATCGACCTCGGTGCCCACACCGAGGGCGCTGCGCAGTTCGATCCAACCTCCCTGGGCTTCGATCAGGCGGCGAGCGATCGGCAGGCCCATCCCCTGACCGGGTGTCGAACCGGTTTGCGGCCCGCGCCAGAATGGTTCAAAGGCGCGGTGCAGGTGGGCTCGGCTGATGCCGATGCCCCTGTCGGCAATCGTCAGGACCAGATGGTCTGCATCGTCTGCGGATTCGATCCTTGAGCGGATGCGGATCGGCGTTGTCGACATCGAGTAACGGCAGGCATTGACCAGCAGCCTGAGCACAGCCTGTGCTGTGCGGACAGGATCTGCCGTGAACCGCAGTTCAGGGTCATGCAGGCTGCGAACAATGCGCCGGCCCCGGTCGATCCTGGGCATCGAATCGATCGCAGCATCGAGGACGGACGACAGCGACATCGGACCACTGAGAGCCTGTAAGGCATCTCGCCAGCCTTCGCGGCCGATACAGGCATCCTGACAGGAGGCCTGAGGGGCCGGCGGGGAGGCAAGCGCATCACCTGACGGTCGATAGACGTGATCGTCTGGTCTGAAAAGACCCAGTCGCGATGCCCTCTGACTGGCATGAATCGGCGCCTTGACGGCGTGAGCGATTTCGGTGGAAACGATCGCGGACACGGAGGCCTTCCCCTTGCGGCTGACGCGGCCGCAACGGCCGCTGTCTGGTTATCGGCACTCAAGGTCTGGACTTTAGTCAAAGAAGCACCGCTTAAGCATCGATAAGCGGCAGCAGATCCGTGCTGTTTTCATCAATCGATAACCTCTGCGTGATATTCTCGATCAATGCAGCAGTGCTGCCTGGCTGGTGCCTGGCGTGCTGCAAAGAGGCTACCGCGAGCCGACCGGAGTTGGTGAGCGGGTCGTCGTTGCGGGGCCACGGCCCGAGGTGGATGCCTCTTCGCAGCGGCCGGACCCTCGACGAGAAACTCGTTCATAAAGGTGAGTCGAAATGATGAAGTCCTTTCAGGGCAACTCGTATCTGTTTGGCGGCAACGCGCCGTATGTCGAAGAGCTCTATGAGAGCTATCTGAACAACCCCGGCTCGGTGTCCGAGCAGTGGCGCAGTTACTTCGACAGCATGCAGGTCGTGCCCGCCGCCGACGGCAATCCCCAGACCCGCGATATTGCTCACGCACCGATCGTCGAGTCGTTCGCCGAGCGTGCCAAGGCCGGCACCCTGCAGCCCCGTGTCATGGGCGGCGATGCGGCCACAGCGCGCAAACAGGTCTATGTGCAGCAGCTCATCGCTGCCTATCGCTTCCTTGGATCACGCTGGGCAAACCTCGATCCGCTCAAGCGTCAGGAGCGTGCGCAGATCCCCGAGCTGGAGACCGCGTTCTATGACTTCACCGAGGGCGATCAGGCAAACATCTATTCCTCCGCCAACGCGTTCTTCGGATTCGAGAGCGCGCCGCTTCGCGAAATTCTCGGCGCCCTCAGAGAAACCTATTGCGGCAATATCGGCGCCGAGTTCATGTACATCAGTGATCCGGCGCAAAAGCGCTGGATCCAGGAACGCCTCGAGTCGTCGCGGGCAAAGCCCCAGTTCAGCGACGAGAAAAAGAAACGCATCCTCGATCGACTGACCGCTGCCGAAGGTCTCGAAAAATATCTCCACACGCGTTATGTGGGCCAGAAGCGTTTCTCGCTTGAAGGCGGCGAGAGCTTCATCGCCTCGATGGATGAAATCATCCAGCATGGCGGCACGCAAGGTATCCAGGAGTTCGTGATCGGCATGGCCCATCGCGGCCGTCTTAACGTGCTCGTCAATACCCTCGGCAAGATGCCGAGTGAACTGTTCGCGGAATTCGAAGGTCATCACGCCGAAGACCTTCCTTCGGGCGACGTGAAATATCACCAGGGTTTCTCCAGTGATGTGTCGACGCCTGGCGGCCCGGTGCACCTGTCGCTGGCATTCAACCCCTCTCACCTCGAAATCGTCAACCCGGTGGTGGAGGGTTCTGCGCGCGCCCGCCAGGATCGGCGGGGTGATGTCGAAGGTCGGCAGGTATTGTCGGTCGTCGTCCACGGTGATGCCGCCTTCGCCGGGCAGGGCGTCGTGATGGAGACCCTCAATCTTGCGCAGACCCGTGGTTATGGCACCGGCGGTACGGTCCATATCGTGATCAACAATCAGATCGGGTTCACCACCTCCGATCCGCGTGATTCGCGCTCGACGATCTATTGCTCCGACGTCGTCAAGATGATCGAGGCGCCGGTCCTGCATGTGAATGGCGACGATCCGGAGGCAGTGGTCTTCGCCACCCAGATGGCGATGGATTTCCGAGCGCAGTTCAGCAAGGATGTGGTGGTCGATATCGTCTGTTTCCGAAAGCTCGGCCACAACGAGCAGGACACACCGGCGCTGACCCAGCCTCTGATGTACAAACGCATCGGAGAGCACCCCCGGCACCCGCAAGCTCTATGCAGACAAGCTCGAAGCGCAAGGGCTTCTGGCCTCGGGTGACGGCGACCGCCTGGTCAAGGAGTTCCGGGCGGCGCTCGATGAGGGCCGTCTGACGTCGAATCCGGTGATCTCCAACTTCAAGAGCAAGCTTGCGGTTGAATGGATGCCGCTGCTCAATCGCAAATGGTCCGATGCGGCTGATACGGCGGTCCCGATCACCGAGTTGCGCCGCATCGCCGAGAAGATCACCACGGTGCCGCAGACGCTCAAGCTGCATCCGCTGGTCGAGAAGGTGATTGCCGATCGCCGCGCGATGGGTCAGGGTGAGTTGCCGCTCGACTGGGGCATGGGCGAGCACATGGCTTTTGCTTCGCTGGTGGCTGCCGGGTATGCCGTGCGACTTTCCGGCCAGGACTCAGGGCGCGGCACCTTTACGCACCGGCATGCGGTGCTTCATGACCAGAACCGCGAGCGCTGGGATTCGGGTTATTACATTCCGCTTGAGCATGTGGCCGATGATCAGGGCCCATTCCGGGTCATCGATTCGGTGCTCTCCGAAGAGGCGGTGCTTGGCTTCGAATACGGCTATGCCACGGCCGAGCCTAATGCCCTGGTGATCTGGGAGGCGCAGTTCGGCGATTTCGTCAACGGCGCACAGGTCGTGATCGATCAGTTCATTTCGTCTGGCGAGTCGAAGTGGGGGCGTTCATGCGGGCTGACCATGATGCTGCCTCATGGCTACGAAGGGCAGGGTCCTGAGCACTCCTCGGCCCGCATCGAGCGCTTTTTGCAGCTGTGCGCCGAAAACAATATGCAGGTCTGCCAGCCCACCACGCCTGCACAGATTTTCCATGTGCTGCGTCGTCAGATGATTCGGCCCTTTCGCAAGCCGCTGATGATCATGACGCCCAAGTCGCTGCTGCGGAACAAGGAAGCGGTCTCAAGCCTGCAGGAGCTGGCCAAGGGCGGATTTCAGACCGTCATCGGCGAGACCAGTGCAGAGATCGATGCCAAGGCGGTTCGCAAGGTCGTGATCTGCAGCGGCAAGGTCTACTACGACTTGACCGGTGCGCGGCGCGAACGCGAACTCGCTGATGTCGCGATCCTGCGGGTCGAGCAGCTCTATCCCTTCCCGCACAAGGCGCTCGAGACCGAAATGCGCAAGTACCCGGGCGCCACGCAGGTGGTCTGGTGCCAGGACGAGCCGCAAAACCAGGGTGCCTGGTTCTTTGTTCAGCATCACATCCAGGATGCGCTCAAGGAAGGCCAGCGTCTGAGTTATGCCGGTCGTCCGGCATCGGCGTCGCCCGCAGCCGGCTACTACGACAAACACTATGCCCAGCAAAAAGAGCTGCTGACCGCGGCGCTGGGTGATGCTCCCAAGACAAAGACCCGGAAGGCTTCCTGACATGGCATTGATCGAAGTAAAAGTCCCGCAACTGTCCGAATCGGTTGCGGAAGCGACGCTGTTGCAATGGCACAAGAAGCCGGGCGATGTGATCGAACGCGACGACAATCTGATTGACGTTGAAACCGACAAGGTGGTGCTCGAGTTGCCGGCGTCCAATGCCGGTGTGCTGGCGCGAATCCTCAAGGCCGATGGTGAAACCGTGGTCGCCGGAGAGGTGATCGCCATCATCGATACCGATGCGGTTGCATCGACATCGGCTGCTGCGCCCGCTCCCGCTGCACCAGCCCCGGCCACTGCATCGGCGGCTCCCGCTGTCGCCGCGACGACCGGTGCTCAGGCTGGCGTTGCCATGCCGGCTGCCGCCAAGATGCTGGCCGAGGCAGGTCTGTCGGCCTCGAATGTGGCCGGCACCGGCCGTGATGGCCGGGTCACCAAGGGTGATGTCATCGGTGCGGTTGCCACCGGTGTGAAAGCGCCGTCACAAGCCAGACCGGCCGTCGCTGCGCCGATTCCCACCGGGGCTCCCACCAGCAGCCTGCCATCGGTGGTCGCGCCGATCGATCCGAACAAGATGATCGAAGGCCGCCCCGAGCAGCGGGTGGCGATGTCGCGGCTGCGTCAGCGCGTTGCCGAGCGGCTCCTTCAGTCGCAGGCGACCAATGCCATCCTGACCACCTTCAACGAGGTCAATATGCAGCCGGTCATGGACCTTCGCAAGAAGTACCAGGACCGGTTTGAAAAGGAGCATGGCACGCGTCTGGGTTTCATGAGCTTCTTCGTGAAAGCCGCCGTCCATGCGCTGAAAAAGTATCCGGTCGTCAATGCCTCGGTCGATGGCACCGACATTGTCTATCACGGCTATTTCGACATCGGCGTGGCGGTCGGATCGCCGCGTGGTCTGGTCGTGCCGGTGGTGCGCAATGCCGATCAGATGAACTTCGCCCAGATCGAAAACCAGATCGGCGATTACGGCAAGCGCGCGCAGGAAGGCAAGCTCGGCATCGAGGAGTTGTCGGGTGGCACCTTCTCAATATCCAATGGCGGCGTGTTCGGATCGATGCTCTCGACGCCGATCATCAACCCGCCGCAGGCCGCTATTCTCGGCGTGCATGCCACCAAGGATCGTGCGGTCGTCGAGAACGGCCAGATCGTGATTCGGCCGATGAACTATCTGGCGCTGTCCTATGACCATCGAATCATTGATGGCCGTGAGGCGGTGCTCTTTCTCGTCAGCGTCAAGGATGCGCTCGAAGATCCCGCGCGTTTGCTGCTTGACCTCTGAGATCAGCGATGGCCAATCAACGTTATGACGTAGTGGTGATCGGCGCAGGTCCGGCCGGATATATCGCAGCGATTCGCGCGGCGCAGCTTGGCATGAAGGTCGCCTGTGCCGAGAAATGGACCAGCCCCAAGGGTGAACTGGCGCTTGGTGGCACCTGTTTGAATGTCGGCTGCATTCCTTCGAAGGCCTTGCTGGCATCGAGTGAAAAGTTCGAAGAGGCGCAGTCGCATCTCGACGTTCACGGCATCGAGATCGCCGGCGCAAAGATCGATGTCGTAAAGATGCAGGCCCGCAAGGACGGCATCGTCTCGAAGATGACCAAGGGCATCGAGTTCCTGTTTCGCAAGAACAAGATCGATTGGCTCAAGGGACATGCGCGACTGACCGGCGTCAGTGGCGATGTCTATGGCATCGAGGTTGACACCGCGCAAGGCGCCACCCAGGTTGAGGCGGTGAGCGTGATCATCGCGACCGGCTCGAAAGCGCGCCATCTGCCGGGTATTGCGGTCGACAATCAGATGGTGTGCGACACCGAAGGCGCGCTGGCGATGCCGTCGGTGCCCAAGCGCCTGGGTGTGATTGGCGCAGGCGTGATCGGCCTCGAGCTTGGTTCGGTCTGGCGTCGGCTGGGCGCGTCCGTCACCGTGCTTGAAGCCTTGCCGGGATTTCTGTCCGCCTGCGATGAGTCTGTCTCGAAGGAAGCGCTCAAGCTTTTTACCAAACAGGGGCTGTCGATCAATCTCGGCGCGAAAATCGGCGAGGTCAGGGTCGGCAAGAAGGCGATCAGTATCAACTGGACCGACGCCAAGGGTGTCGCTCAGACGCTCGAGGTCGATCGCCTGATCGTCTCGGTCGGCCGGATACCGAATACCGACGGGCTGGGGCTCGAGTCAGTCGGCCTGTCGCTCGATGAGCGCGGCTTCATTCCGGTCGATGATCATTGCCGCACCGTGCTGCCGCGGGTTTACGCGGTTGGCGACGTGGTGCGTGGGCCGATGCTCGCGCACAAGGGCGAGGACGAAGGCGTGATGGTGGCCGAACTGATCGCGGG
>CAIKZV010000757.1 GCA_903831925.1 uncultured Burkholderiales bacterium | reverse complement strand
CAGTCGAAGGCTTCGATCGCGCGGTCGAGCGTGCGATCGCCTGCGTCGAGGCAGGTGCGGACGGCATCTTTCCCGAGGCATTGACCGAGCTGTCGATGTTCGAACGCTTCTCCAAGGCTGTCGGTGTGCCGATCCTGGCGAACATCACCGAATTCGGGCAGACACCGCTCTTTACGCTGGACCAGCTGGCGGGTGCAGGCGTCGCAATTGCGCTTTATCCGCTGTCCGCATTTCGTGCTGCCAACAAGGCCGCCGAAAACGTCTACCGGGCCATCCGAACCGACGGCAGCCAGGCGGCGGTTGTACCCACCATGCAGACCCGTCAGGAACTCTACGACACCATCGGCTATTGGGATTTCGAGCGCAAACTCGACCAGCTCTTTGCCGCAAAGAAGTAAACCGATCGCAGCCCGATCGCAGACCCCTCAGCATCGATCAGACTGCATCGGCAAATACGGTGCAGCGACAGTCATACGACAGGAGACTCGACGACATGAGCAGCACCCCTGAAGCAAACGCCTTCAAGCCCAAGAAATCGGTTGCCCTGTCGGGCGTGACCGCAGGCAACACCGCCCTTTGCACCGTGGGCCGCACCGGCAATGATCTGCATTACCGCGGCTACGACATCCTCGACTTCGCTGAGCAAGCCGAATTCGAGGAAATCGCCTATCTGCTGGTCCATGGCACGCTTCCGAATGCGGCAGGACTGCAGGCCTATAAAGCCAAGCTCAGGGCATTGCGTGGACTGCCCGCAGCGGTCAAGGCCATCCTCGAATGCCTGCCGGCCTCAAGCCATCCGATGGATGTGATGCGCACCGGCGTATCGGCCCTCGGTTGCCAGCTGCCGGAAAAGGACGACCACAATGGCGCTGGTGCACGCGACATCGCCGATCGCCTGATGGCCAGCCTCGGCTCGATGCTGATGTACTGGTATCACTTCAGCCACAATGGCCGGCGCATCGAAACCGAAACCGACGACGACTCGATCGCAGGCCATATCCTGCACCTGCTGCATGGGCGCGCGCCCTCGGCACTTTGGGTGCGTGCGATGCATACCTCGCTCATCCTGTATGCCGAGCACGAGTTCAATGCATCGACCTTCGCCGCTCGCGTCGTGGCGGGCACCGGCGCCGACATGTATTCCGCGATCACCGGTGGCATCGGCGCGCTGCGCGGACCTAAGCATGGCGGTGCCAACGAAGTCTCCTTCGAGATCCAGAAGCGCTACTTGACGCCGGACGAGGCAGAAGCCGACATTCGCCGACGGGTCGACGCCAAGGAAGTCGTGATCGGCTTCGGACATCCGGTCTACACCATCTCCGATCCGCGCAACAAGGTCATCAAGGACGTCGCACGCCGCCTGTCGGCCGATGCCGGCGATATGCGCATGTTCGACATCGCCGAGCGCCTTGAGGGCGTGATGTGGGACGCCAAGAAGATGTTCCCGAACCTCGACTGGTTCAGCGCGGTGTCGTATCACATGATGGGCGTGCCGACCGAGATGTTCACGCCGCTCTTCGTCATCTCCCGAACCTCGGGATGGGCAGCGCATGTGCTTGAACAGCGCGTTGATAACAAGATCATTCGTCCCAGTGCCAATTACGTCGGTCCCGAAAACCTCACTTTCATCCCCCTGGAGAAACGTTCATGACATCCCCGATCTCTGCACTTCGCCTTGCCGCTGTCGCACTGGCGCTCCTCGCTCAAAGCAGCATGACACCGGCTGTGGCGCAAACCGCGCAAACGGCCAAGAAAGCCCCGGTCAGAAAGGGCGTTCCGCCACCGACCACCCCCGCTCAGCGTGCCGCCCTGCCGGCTGCCGATGAGCAGCAAGTGGCGGCCGCCGAGCTCGTCCACTACGGTAAATATGTCTGCGACGAAAAAATCGAGATTTTTGTCGAAAAAGACCAACGTTCAGCCGGCTATGTCGATGTGCGCCACAAGAAAGACGTGTGGGTCATGAAGCCGGTCGCCTCTGCCACCGGCGCTGTGCGTCTCGAAGATATCGACCAGAACGTGCTGCTGGTTCAGATCCCTTACAAGTCGATGCTGCTCAACGTCAAGAGCGGCCAGCGGATTGTCGACTCCTGCCAGCATGACAATCAGATCGCGACCGAAAAGGCGGACAAGGCTGCCTCGGCCAAATAAGTCTCCCGCCCGCAATCGGCGCGGGCGCGCAACGCTTTACCCACCATTACCTCCTCACGAAAGCAGGCAAGACATGGCACACAACGCATTCAAAACCCTCAAGGACTTCAAGCCGGGTGGCGGCCGCAGTGGCCAGTTCTATTCATTGCCTGCGCTCGCAAAGACCTTCCCCAATGTCAAGCGGCTGCCAGTCTCGAT
>CAIKZV010000756.1 GCA_903831925.1 uncultured Burkholderiales bacterium | reverse complement strand
GCCAAGGCACCTGTATGGCTCGTTGGAACGAGCAGAGGAACTCAGTCTGCTGCCTATGTCGCCACAGAGCTTTCGGGACCTGAGGGCCCTGACGGAGTGGTCTTAACCTCAACCATTCTCACCGACGACAAGGGCCGACCGGTACCGGCGATGGCGCTGGAAAAAATTCGGGTGCCGGTGCTGGTCGTGCACCACGAACAGGATGGCTGTTCTCTATGCGCGTTCTCCGAGATGCCGGCGCTGATGGCAAAGCTCGTCAACACGCCGCGGAGCCAGTTGTTGTCCTTCAAGGGCGGACAGAGCAAGGGCGATCCGTGTGAAGCGTTCGCGCACCACGGCTTTAACGGCCTCGAACCAGAGGTGGTGCAACAAGTGGTGGCTTGGGTGCTCGCGAAGTAGGAGCAAGCATGTCTACCGCTTCCTTCGAGGGGCTCTCCTGCGGCCAGCGACCTGCGTCGGCCCCTTAAGTCAAACCTTGAACGGCCGCTTTCGGCCCGTTAACCTGCTCATGCCAGCGTCAGCTTCGGGTCGAAAGCCGCCGACCGAGATCCTCGGAGGCCAGGCGTCCGTTTCGCAGCGCCGTCACCAGTGCCGCGCGCTTGGCGCTCATGCACTGGGTCTCGAAGTTGAGCTTGACCGGTTCTGCAGGCTCGACCCCAGACCACAGCGCAATCGCATCATCGATCCGAATGTGATCGGCGAGATCCCAGTCGCGCCGACAGTGCTGAAGTAGACCTTTGCCCCGACCTGCGCCGACAGCCACCGCTCGACCGGCTTGGCTGGGTCTGGCCGCAGGAGTTCAGACAGGACGTTGGTGTCGAGGACGATCATCGCGACTATCGGCCAAGTTTGGATGGCTCACGCATGGGTTCGCGGGCCGGTAGTTCGAGGTCGGCTCGTGCCCCCGAAGCGCTCGATGCAGGGGCGGTGAAAACGCAGAACGATTCGCCACTCGTCAGCACGATCGAAACTCGGGGCAATCCGACCGGGAGAGCAGCAAGCGCGCCGGCAGGCTAACGCCGCTTGAGATAAAAGCTCAGGGCGTCGCCGGCCTGCGATTGCGCGAGCAGCTCGTTGCCGGTCTGGCGGGCGAAAGCTTCGAAGTCGCGCTTTGCGCCAGGGTCGGTCGAGATCACCTTGAGCACCTGCCCACTGGTGAGGCCTGACAGCGCCTTCTTGGCCTTGAGGATCGGCAGCGGACAATTCAGCCCGCTGGCATCGACCTCGACGTCAAACGAATGGGATTCGGGGAGCATGGCGCGATCGCGGATTCATGACAATGGAAGTGTAGCGGCAGGAACCGATGCTCAGTCTCGCAGCACCGACCGCCCGACACCGAGGATCCCGCTACCGAGCATGGCGGCCATGCCCCAGAACAGCAGGCCGACACCAAAGACCGCACCCAGCGCGCCGAATGCCGTCGGCAGCGCGGTCTGCATACCCATGACCAGGGCCAGACGCAGCCCGGTTGCCTCGCCCAGACGACCCTCGGGCACCGATCGAGCCATGATCGACAGTGTCATCGGCTGCGACACGCCCAGCCCCAGGCCAAGCAGGAACGACAGCGCGATCAGGGATTCGAGTGTGGAAAACAGCGGATAGCAGGCGTAGACCAGCGCCGCGACCGCCATGGCCGCGAGCACCACCCGCCATTCGGACACGTTCATGAGAAAGAGCGGCACCACCATCCGAACCACCAGCGTGGCCACCGCGAAGGCACCGAGGATCAGTCCGATCCCTGACGCCGAAATACCGATCTTCGTGCAATAGAGCGGCACCACGAACTGATTGACCTCCCAGGCTGAAGAGATCAGTACGACCACGATATAGAGCCGGCGCATGTCGGCGGTCACCAGCAGATCGCGCAGTCGATGAGGGGAATCGGCGGCGGGCGGTTCAGCATGCTGCTCGATGAGGCGGGCGCTGATGAGGCGCTGCCACGCGAACGCAATCATCGGCAGCACGGCAAACAGACAGAATGCCAGCCGATTGCCGGGCCCGTCGATCAGGAAACCGGCGCTGGTCGGCCCGATGAATGCCGACACCGAAAAGCCGATCGTCATGACGCTCAGGTTGTGTCGTCGCTCATCGATGCTGCCCAACTGACTGATCAGCTTCTGAATACCGAGATGAAAGGGCATGAAGCCGATCCCCACCAGCAGCGCCGACGCGATCAGCGCCGGCATCGACAACCACAGTCCTGGCAACACGATCCCGATTCCGAGCACCAGCGTGCCGAGTCGCATTGGCCAGCGCGAGCCGGTCCGGTCGATCAGGCGCCCAAGGGGAATCGCCATCAGCATCGGCGGCATCGCGAGCAGCGAGAGCAGCAGGCCCACCTGGAAGGTCGAGGCGTTCAGGTGCAGCGCAGTGATCGTGAGGCAGACCCGCGCGCCGGAAAACGCGACATGGTTGAAGATGGCCAAACCAACCAGCGAGCGTATCCCCGCCTGCGCAGGAGGCCCCGAGGGCAAAAAGGCGTCGGGGTCTGCCGCCGGCTGGCTCACGCGCGTGCGGCCACCCAGCCCGACACCGAGGCGAGCGCCGCCGGCAGGGCTGCAGCATCACTGCCGCCTGCCATGGCCATGTCGGGCTTGCCGCCGCCCTTGCCACCGACCTGCTGCGCGACAAAATTGACCAGTTCGCCGGCCTTCACCTTATCGATCGCATCCGGCGTGACGCCTGCGGCGATCTGCACCTTGCCGTCGACCACCGCCGCCAGCACGATCACCGCCGGGCGAAGTTTGTCCTTGAGCTTATCCATGGTCTCGCGAAGCGCACGGGCGTCGGCACCCTCTAGCTGAGCGGCCAGCACCTTCAACCCTTTGACATCGACCGCACTTGCCAGCAGATCATCGCCCTGACTGGCCGCAAGCTTCGACTTCAGGCGCGCGAGTTCGCGGTCGGCCACACGCGACGATTCGAGCAACTGGTCGATCTTGCCGCGCAATTCGGACACCGGCGCCTTGAAGGCGGCGGCCGCCTCAGAAAGCGCCGACTCGACGCCCTGCGCCCAATCGAGCGCCCCTGCACCGGTGACCGCCTCGACACGCCGGATGCCGGCTGCGACGCCACCTTCCGAGACAATCTTGAACAGGCCGATATCGCCGGTGCGGGTCACATGCGTGCCGCCGCACAACTCGCGGCTGGAGCCGATATCGAGCACGCGGACGGTATCGCCATACTTTTCGCCAAAGAGCGCGGTCGCGCCACCGGCCAGCGCCTCATCGAAGGACAGCAGCTGCGATCGGGTTGCCGCATTGGCCAGCACTTCTTCGTTGACCAGCGCCTCGACCTCGCGGATCTGCGCAGCGGTCATCGGCGAATGATGCGAAAAATCGAAGCGGGTCTTGTCGGCATCGACCAGCGATCCCTTTTGCTGGACATGTCCGCCAAGCACCTGGCGCAAGGCCTTGTGCATAAGATGGGTCGCAGAGTGATTGCGCTGGGTCTGTGCGCGCCGGCGCACATCGACCAACGCGCTGACCTCATCGCCGATCGCAAGGTGCCCCGACTCGAGCCGACCATGATGGCCAAACACATCGGCCTGGACCTTGAGCGTATCGGCCACTGCAAAGCGGGCCGCAGGGGTGGCGATGATGCCCTGGTCACCGACCTGACCGCCCGATTCGGCATAGAACGGCGTGCGATCGAGCACCACCACCGCATTGCTGCCGGGCTCGACTCGCGCCACCGCGACACCGTCGACATAGAGTCCCGAGATTCGAGCGCCGGCAATATCGAGTTGCTCGTAGCCATGGAAATGCGTTGCCACACCCGAATAGTCGAGCGAGCCGCCGGCCTTGAATTTTCCGGCTGCCCGCGCGGTTTCGCGCTGCCGGTTCATGGCGGCCTCGAAGCCCGCCTCATCGACCGAGACACCGCGCTCGCGGCAGACATCGGCGGTCAGATCGAGCGGAAATCCGAAGGTGTCATAGAGCTTGAAAGCGGTCTCGCCATCGAGCACACCCGGATCGGACACCAGCGCAGCGTTGAGGATCTGCATGCCGTGCTCGAGGGTCTCGCCAAAGCGCTCTTCTTCCTGGCGCAGCACATCGATCACCTGCTGCTCGGCCTCGCGCAATTCGGGATAGGCATCGCCCATCGCCTTGACCAGATCGGGCACCAAGCGGTGAAAGAAGGGCCGGCTCTGACCCAGCTTGTGACCATGGCGCAAGGCACGACGCGCGATGCGACGCAACACATAGCCGCGACCCTCGCTGCCCGGAATCACACCATCGACGATCAGGAACGAGCAGGCGCGGATATGGTCGGCAATGACGCGCAGCGACGGCGTCATCAGATCGGTGATGCCGGTCTCGCGCGCGGCGGCCGCGATCAGCTGCTGGAAGAGATCAATGTCGTAATTGCTGTGCACGCCCTGGAGCACCGCGGCGATTCGCTCCAGGCCCATGCCGGTGTCGACGCAGGGTCGCGGCAGGGGCGTGAGCTTGCCCGTGGCATCGCGCTCGAACTGCATGAAGACCAGATTCCAGATCTCGATGTAGCGATCGCCGTCTTCATCGGGGCTGCCGGGCGGGCCGCCTTCTACATCGGGGCCATGGTCGAAGAAGATCTCTGAGCACGGGCCGCAGGGGCCGGTGTCGGCCATCTGCCAGAAATTGTCGGACGCATACCGCGCACCCTTGTTGTCGCCGATGCGGATGATGCGCTGCGCAGGCACACCAATCTCGTTGGCCCAGATGCCGTAAGCCTCATCGTCTTCTGCGTAAACAGTGACCCAGAGCCGCTCGGCGGGCAACTGGTAGACCTTGGTCAGCAACTGCCAGGCAAAGCGGATCGCGTCCTGCTTGAAATAGTCGCCAAAGGAAAAATTGCCGAGCATCTCGAAAAAAGTGTGATGCCGGGCGGTGTAGCCGACATTCTCGAGATCGTTGTGCTTGCCGCCGGCCCGCACGCTGCGCTGCGAAGTGGTGGCGCGCTTATAAGGGCGCTGCTCCTTGCCCAGAAACACATCCTTGAACTGGACCATGCCGCTGTTGGTAAACAGCAGGGTCGGATCATTCGCCGGCACGAGCGACGAAGAGCGCACGATCGTGTGACCCTGCGATTCGTAAAACTCGAGAAACTTGCTGCGGATTTCGGCCGAATTCATCTCTTTGATTTCACAGGAAAATCGGGGTAGCCCGCAAGATTATCACAGGGTCTTCGCGACTTAGCCCGCCGTCAGCCGGCGCGAATACAGCTAACATCGACCCTCATTCGTTCGGATTGGAATGCCATGCCCAGCGCTCTTGACGGAATTCGCGTCCTCGATCTTTCCCGTGTGCTTGCCGGTCCCTGGTGCGCACAAAACCTGGCCGATCTCGGCGCCGACGTCATCAAGGTCGAGCGCCCGGGCGCAGGCGACGACACCCGCGGCTGGGGGCCACCTTTTCTGAAGGATCGCGATGGCGCCGACACGACGGATGCGGCCTACTACCTCGCCGCCAATCGGGGCAAACGGTCGATCACCGTGAATCTCGCGAGCGTTGAGGGACGCGAGATCATTCGCGGCCTGGCTGCGATCAGCGACGTGGTCATCGAGAACTACAAGGTCGGCGACCTCAAGAAATACGGCCTCGACTACGACAGCCTCGCGGCGATCAATCCGAAACTGATCTACTGCTCGGTGACCGGTTTCGGGCAGACCGGCCCCTGGTCGCATCGGGCCGGCTATGACTTCATCATCCAGGGCATCGGCGGGATGATGTCGATCACCGGTGAAGCCGACGACCGACCCGGCGGCGGACCGCAGAAAGTCGGCGTGGCGGTAGCCGATCTCATGACCGGCACCTTTGCCACGCAAGCCGTGCTGGCCGCGCTCTTTCATCGCGAGCGCACCGGCGAGGGCCAGCACCTCGATCTCGCCCTGCTCGATGTGCAGGTGGCCATGACCGCGAACATGAGCTCCAACTTCCTGCACAGCGGCGAAGCGCCTCGGCGCTGGGGCAATGCCCATCCCAACCTCGTGCCCTATCAGACCTTCAAGACCGCCGACGGCTGGATCATCGTGGCCGCCGGCAACGACGGGCAGTGGCGCAAGTTCTGTGCGCTCGGTGGCGAGGAGCAACTGTGCGATGACCCGCGCTTTGCCCGCGTCCAGGACCGCATCCGCAATCGGGATGCGCTACTGCCGCTGCTCGCGGCGATGGTGGAAAAGCGCTCATCAGCCGACTGGATTTCCGGCATGGAGAAAGCCGGCGTGCCCTGCGGGCCGATCAACGACCTCAAACAGGTCTACGACAATCCGCAGGTCAAGGCGCGCGGCATGCGCATCGAGATCGAACGCGCCGATGCCGGTCCGGTGGCCCTGGTGGCCAATCCGATCAAGGCCTCGCGCACCCCGCCGACCTATCGCAGACCGCCGCCGCGGCTGGGCGAACATACCGATGAAGTGCTCGGCAGCGTGCTCGGATGGGATGCGCAGCGGATTGCGGCGGCCCGCAAGGACGGCGCCATTGGGACATGAAAGGCCGTGCAGGCACCCGAGTTCAGCGTCATTTGACCAATCCGCATCGTTGAACTCTTGCGACATGAAGCGGGTCGGGTAGTATTCGGCATCCTGCGTCCGGGGCTTCCTCTGACGCAGTCTTCAGAACATCACATCCCATTGGCGGGAGACAACTATGCGAATTCGTAATCAGCGCGATTTTTGGGCGGGGGTGCTTTTCATCGTCACCGGCCTCATCTTCATGGTGCTTTCGCGCCAATACAACGTCGGCACCTCGGCCAAGATGGGCCCCGGTTACTTCCCGCTGATGCTCGGCGGCCTGATGGCGGTACTGGGATTGCTGGTTCTGATTCCTTCAGTATTGAGCAGTGCCGAAGATCTGAAAATCACCAAGATCGAACCGCGAATGGTCCTGCTGGTACTGGTGGCGGTCGCGGTCTATGCCTTCGCCCTGCCTAAGCTCGGTTTCATCGTCGCGCTCTTCGCACTGATCCTGATTTCCTCCATCGCGAGCCACGAATTCAACCTGAAGACCACCCTGATTTCCTCGGTGGTGCTGTTGGTGTTTTCCTGGCTGGTGTTCGTCAAGGGCCTGGAACTTCAGTTCCCGTTCCTGCCGACTTTCCTTACCAATAACTGACCCTCGCGCCGACCACCATGGAACTGCTCAATAATCTGGCCATCGGTTTCGCGACAGCGGGAACCCTCAACAACCTCTTTTACTGCTTCGTCGGCGTGGCGCTTGGCACGCTGATCGGCGTGCTGCCGGGCATCGGCCCGCTGGCGACCATCGCGATGCTGCTGCCGGCCACCTACAAGATGGCTGACCCGACCACCGCGCTGATCATGCTCGCCGGCATCTACTACGGCGCGCAGTACGGCGGCTCCACCACCGCGATTCTGGTCAACCTGCCGGGCGAATCATCGTCGGTAGTGACCACCCTCGACGGTTATCAGATGGCCCGCAAGGGCCGAGCCGGTCCGGCGCTGGCGATCGCTGCAATCGGGTCGTTCTTCGCCGGCACGGTCGCCACCTTCCTGCTGGCGGCCTTTGCGCCGCCGCTGGCCGAAGTCGCCTTCAAGTTCGGCCCGGCCGAATACTTTGCGCTGATGGTCCTGGGTCTGATTGCTGCGGTGGTGCTGGCCAACGGTTCGGTGCTCAAGGCACTGGCCATGGTGGTGCTCGGACTACTGCTCGGCATGATCGGCACCGACGTTAACTCCGGCGTTGCACGCTTTTCCTTCGATGTGCCCGAGTTGTCCGACGGTATCGAGTTCGTTGCGGTCGCGATGGGTATGTTCGGTTTCGCCGAGATCATTCTCAATCTCGAACAGAAGGAAAACCGTGAGGTCTTCACCAGCAAGGTGACCAACCTCATGCCGCAGTGGGACGACCTGAAGCGGGCCTTCCCGGCGATTCTTCGCGGCACCGGCATCGGTTCGATCCTTGGCATCCTGCCGGGCGGCGGCGCAGTGCTGGCCTCGTTTTCGTCCTATGCCATCGAAAAGAAAATCTCCAAGCATCCGGAAGAGTTCGGTCATGGTGCGATCGAGGGTGTTGCCGGTCCCGAGTCGGCCAACAACGCCGGCGCCCAGACCTCCTTCATCCCGATGCTGACCCTTGGCATTCCGACCACACCAGTCATGGCGCTGATGGTCGCAGCCATGATGATCCACAACATCCAGCCGGGCCCTCAGGTGATGAGCAGCAACCCCAAGCTCTTCTGGGGTCTGATCGTCTCGATGTGGATCGGCAACCTGATGCTGGTGATTCTCAACCTGCCGCTGGTGGGCATGTGGGTCAAGCTGCTGTCGGTGCCCTATCGCGTCATGTATCCCGCGATC
>CAIKZV010000755.1 GCA_903831925.1 uncultured Burkholderiales bacterium | reverse complement strand
GGACTTAGACGTGATGCGTCGGCTCTGACGATGTTCCGGTCGCGGGTCACCTTGCGCGAATAACCGCTTTCGCATGGCGACGACTTTTCGAAGCGATCGGCGAACGACCGTTTACCGAGTGGACCAGCCGCTCGACTTGAAAGGTGCCAGCGTCCGCTATGGGTCGGTAGTCGTCTTTCACTCCAGCCCGATCAAGATCAGGTTCAGATCACCAAGCCGACGCTCTCGGTACAGTGCCTTTGTCGCGCTTCGAATTGACAAAATGCAGCGAAGGCCTGTGACAGCGCGTTGCGTTTAACGGAACCTCTATCGCGGATCACAGTAGCTCATGATTCGCTCGTTCGCGTGCATCGATACCGACGCCCTGTTTCACAGTCGTGCGGTATCTCGCTTGCGCAACATCGAGCGCGTCGTGAGGCGCAAGTTGCTTCAGATTCACGCCGCCACCGACCTGCCTCGGTTCTGGCTGAACCTGCAGTCCGAGTACGACATCCGAGTCGCAGACTGGAAACGCCGAGCCACGCTCTCACCCAGAATCCGCGTGATTCAGCCGGCCGTGGCGTAACGGTCGGCGCTCGCGGCTATGCACGGCCGGTTTTGGGAGACCCCGCGCCGCAGCGTGCCGAGTGAGAAGCAGAGGCAGAGGGACTTGCCCGAACCTGACGGTCAAGCCGCCGCGGCCCAAGTGAGGGCGCCGACCTAAGCCGATTGCTCATGGTGGTCACAGATTGGCGTCGAAATAGTCACTCAGATCCTTGCCGAGCTGCTCAAGGAAGCGGCTGCGGTCAAAGCCCGGCGGGTCGGCCGCGAGGTCGCCATCGGGCGAGGGAATCGGCGTTGTGGGCGCATCCATGAAGGCGTAGTGCCAGGCGTTCGGAACCCGGTGCAACGAGGTCGAAGGCAGGTGCTGCGCGAGCCATTCAGCATGGAAGCGTGGCACCACGAAGCGGTCGAGATCGGCCACCCAGATCGCCACTGGCGTGGTCACGTGACGCAACGAATCGGGGTCGAAGACCACGCCGACTGGCGACAGGGCCGCGACGGCGCGTACACGGGCGTCGATGAGCGGCGCGCCGGTGGCCGGCTGCGGCGCGGCGGCCGATGTGCCGTGAGACAGACCGCAGAAGATCGGGTCGGCGGCGCCGTTCTCACGGCAATGCGTCGCGATGCGCTGCGGTACCGGCAGCCCGCCGGCCAGCGCGACCACCGTATAGCCGCCCGCTGAGTGGCCGACGGCACCAACACGCGGGCCACGGGCATCTCGCGCGATGCTCGGGCTCCATGCCGTATCGGCCAGCAACGCGTCAATGACCCGGCTGACTTGCCGCGGGCGCTCGTCGAAATACTGCTCCGCCCTTTGTGTGCGCAGCGAATCGTCCTGCCAGTTGTCGCCCGGGTGGCGCAACGCGGCGACGAGGTAGCCGCGAGAAGCAAGTGCCTCGGCAAGGCGGGCATGGCCGAGCTCGGTGCCGGCCGTGCCGTGGCTCACCACGATAAGCCCGCGTACGCTCGCCGCCGCCGGGGCACCCGGCGCCGCCCGCACGCCGAAGGGGCCCATGGCGATATTGCGGACGACCGCACCGGACTCGGTCGGGTACCACAGAGCCAAGGGAATCTGCGCGCCGGCAGCCGTAGCGGGCACGGTCATCGAGCGCCAGCCAACCTCGGCCGCTATGACGGGGCTGCAGGTTGCGGCGACGAACACCGCCACCGTGGCAGTGGCAATCAGGTTGCAAATAGTCATGGTCGATTTCTCCAGGGAGGTCCGAGTGTGCTCCCCGTGCGGGTGGGACCAGACTTCTCGGTTCAGCCGGTAAGCCAAACGGCCTGCGCGAGCAGGGGCTGGTTCAGGCGTTGCTGCTTCGCAGTCCTGGCGGGCACCCGATAGCGGGGCAAATCTGGTTGATCGCGTCATCCCGACTGTGCCAGTGCGCCGAGACGTGAGCCTGGACCCTTCAACCCGATGTGAGGACACCGCTATTCGAGCGCCGCAGACTCGCTCACTGTGTGTCGGTCAGGCTCTGTGGTGCGAAGGATTTCGTTAAGAACCGAAGTGGCGTAAGTCCCAGATC
>CAIKZV010000754.1 GCA_903831925.1 uncultured Burkholderiales bacterium | reverse complement strand
GGATGATCAGATCCCAGGTCTCTTTCTGGAGCAGGCGATTCATGCTCGCGCCATCAATTGCCAGACCGACTTCAAACTGCTGGGCAGTGAGATAGCGATTGAGCAGATCGCGAAGCTTGGGGTCGTCGTCGACGACCAGCAGTCGCTTGGGGGCTTGGCTCATCGGTCACGATTGCGAATACACGGTTGCCGATCATAACGCCCAGCGGCGACTGCCCTAAACTATCGCGATGTTCGAATCCTCCGAAGCGCCGCCCGAGCGCGACAAGGCCGTCACGGTGCTGGCGATCGATACCACTGCCGGGCAGTGCTCGGTCGCGCTGCTGAGCCCTGACGGCTGCATCGCGCACGTCGAAACAATGACCCAGGGGCATTCGCGCGCGGTTCTGCCGATGGTCGACGGCGTGCTCGGCTCGTCGGGTATCGCGGCCAGCGCGATCGATCTCATCGGTTTCGGCAGCGGCCCCGGCTCGTTCACCGGCTTGCGGGTCGCCTGCGGCGTTGCACAAGGCCTGGGTTTCGGATGGGGACGCCCGCTGGTCGCGGTTGATGCGATGCGCACGCTCGCGCTTCAGGCAGCGCAGGCTGCGGCGCAGGCCGGGGCGTCGCCCGTCTGGTTGATGGTGGCGCTCGATGTCCGGATGGGCGAGGTGTGTCACGCAGTCTTCAGCTATGCCGATCTGAGCGGCGCAAAGGGCTGGCCGGCACCGGTGGGCGGCCCGGTGATCGGATCGCCCGTACAGGCAACCGCGGTTTTCGATGAGTTTTCGGGCGAGGCGGCCTGGCTTGCCGGCGACGGTTTTCAACGCTATCCGGTGCTGGCCGAGTGGGCTCAGCAGGCGGGTGACTTGCGTCAGCGGCCTGAGTCTGCAGTTCAGCCCGACGCGCGAGCGGTCGCGCGCCTGGCATTGCTCGGATGGCAGCACGGTCGAAGCATCGATGCCGCGCTTGCCGCGCCCGATTACCTGCGCGACAAGGTGGCGCTCGATGTCACCGAGCAGGCGGCGCTCAGGGCGACCATGAAGGCCGCGCGTGACGCCGGTCGGCTTGCATGAGCGCCTCGCCGCGGCCTCGGCCGGCCGCGCCCGCCTGGCGTCCTCGCCCGATGCATGTCTCCGACCTGGCGGCCGTGGCGCAGATCGAAGCGCGCATCTTTGCCTTCCCCTGGACCGTCGGGAATTTCTCCGATTCGCTGGCCGCCGGCTACGACGCCTGGGTCTTCGAAGATTATGGCGGCCCGATGCTCGGCTATGCAATGCTGATGTGGCTGCCGGATGAGGTGCATCTGCTCAATCTCAGCGTCGATGAATCCGTGCAGGGCAGGGGGCTTGGCGAGGCCTGGCTGCGGTGGCTGATCGACAACATGGCGAAACGCGGCGCGCGCTCGATGCTGCTCGAGTGCCGACCGTCCAACACCATCGGCCTGCGTCTTTACGAGCGGACCGGGTTTGCGAGGATCGGCCTGCGCCGGCGCTATTACCCGGCCGCGGGCGGCACACGCGAAGATGCGATCGTGATGGTCCGTCGGCTGGGCGATGTCGCTGACATTGATGATGTTGAGTCGTCGCATGGATGAACGCCAGCGCCAGGCGTGGCGTGCCCTGGCGCTCGGTCCGGTCTGGCAGCGTCGTCACGACCTGCCGGCCGGCGAGTCGATGAGCACCGATGCGATCGGGGCGACCGCTGAGGAGGCGGGGCCCCGCCACATCGAATCGACACCGGCCTTGCCGACCTGGACGAGCCTGCGGCAGGCAGTCGATGCCTGTGTCAGTTGCCCGCGCGCCGCCTCGCGAACCGGGCCGGTATTTGGCAGCGGTGCTTCGCAAGCCACCTGGATGGTCGTCGGTGATCAGCCGGACGAAGCCGACGACGCTGCCGGCGAGCCCTGCAGCGGCGCAGCCGGTCAGTTGCTCGAACAGATGCTCGGGGCGATTGGCGTCAGCCGCGGGCGCGATGTGTTTGTCACCCAGGCCTTGAAGTGTCGAGCTCCCGACGACCGCCGTCCGCAGTCCGTCGAGCTTGATGCCTGCAGCGGCCATCTGAGACATCAGATCGGCCTGATCAGACCGGCGCTCATTCTCGCGCTTGGCGCCGCGGCGGCGCGGTCCCTGCTCGATGTCGAGGCCCCCTACGGTGATCTGCGCGATCTTCGCGGTCAGGCGCATGTCTGGCGAGGCGGCGAGTTGCGAATACCGGTGGTGGTGACCCATGATCCGGCCGATCTGCTGCGCCATCCTCAGGACAAGGCGCAGGCCTGGGCCGATTTGCGGCTTGCGCGGCGCAGCGTCGATGGGGCGGCGCAGCCGGGCAAGTCAGATTGATGCCATCTTGGCTCGATCGCCTGCGATCGATCTCAGTGCGATGCGTGGCCGATCTCGGCGATCGAGTCGCGTTGCGTCTGGTTGAACTTGTGCTTGCGGATCACCAGCAGCATGGCAACGGCGACCGTGCTGCCAAAGAGGGTGATCACGGTATTGATGTGCCAGTCGAAATTGATCATCAGCGCATACAGCCCGAGCATCAGCAGGACCGCCAGATTCTCGTTGAAGTTCTGTACCGCGATCGAGTGCCCCGCGCTCATCAGCACATGGCCGCGATGTTGCAGCAGGGCGTTCATCGGCACCACGAAGAAGCCGGCCATCGCGCCGATCAGCACCAGCAGCGGATAGGCGATCGACAGCTCATGCACCAGCGTCATGAGCGGCACCAGAATGCCCATGGCCACGCCGAAGGGCAGCACCCGCAGTGATCCGCGAAGCGGCACGAAGCGGGCCGCCACCACCGCGCCGATCGCAACGCCGACCGCCACCACGCCCTGCAGGATGGCCGCTTTGGAGAGCGGCATGCCGAGCTGCACTTCGGCCCATTTCAGGACAATGAACTGCAAGGTCGCGCCGGCACCCCAGAACATCGTGGTCACCGCAAGCGAGATCTGTCCGAGCTTGTCGCGCCACAGCATGCGCAGGCATTTCGCAAAATCGCTGATCAGTCGTACCGGATTGCGCTGCTGGCGCGGATAGCGCGCGCCGGTGTCCGGAATCCAGAAATTGAAGAGCGCTGCCAGCGCGTAGACCGCGGCAATCACCGCGATCGCCGATTCGGCTGGTGTGTCGATGCCGGTATTGATGAAGGGCAGGTCGATCGACAGGAGCCCGCCGGAGATTCGCGGACTGATCAGCACGCCGCCAAGCACGGTGCCCAGAATGATCGATCCCACGGTCGTGCCTTCGATCCAGCCGTTGGCGGCGACCAGCTTTTCGGGCGGCAGCAGCTCGGTCAGGATGCCGTATTTCGCCGGCGAATAGGCTGCCGCGCCAAAGCCCACCACTGCATACGCCAGCAGCGGATGGATCGACGCGAACATCATTGCGCAGCCGATCACCTTGATCGCATTGGTGATCAGCATGACTCGGCCCTTGGGCATCGAATCGGCAAACGACCCCACGAAGGGCGCGAGCATCACGTAGGAGATGGTGAAGAACAGCTTGAGCAGCGGCTTCATCCAGTCGGGCGCGTGCATCTCGATCAGCAGCGCAATGGCGGCGATCAGGAGTGCATTGTCTGCGAGCGACGAAAAGAACTGCGCCGCCATGATGGTGTAGAAGCCGCGCTTCATCGGATCGCCTGTGCCATGGTCGCGCGGTTTATACCATGAAGGCTGTGCGGGGTCGGTTCGGCGATCGACTCGCATCGGGCGCTATAGTTGCCGGATGCCCCGTCCTATTGCCGCCCGTATCTCGATTGCTGCCCTTGCAGATAACCTTGGCGTTGCGCGCAGCATGGGCGGCAGCGCGCGGGTCTGGGCGGTCGTCAAGGCCTCGGCCTACGGCCACGGCATGGTGGCTGCGGTACGTGGATTCAGTCAGGCCGATGGTCTTGCGCTGCTCGATTTCGACAGCGCCCGGCTCGCGCGAGAGCTTGGCTGGACACGGCCGATCCTGATGCTCGAGGGGCCTTTCGAGCCTGCCGATCTGGATACCGCCTCGGCACTCGACCTCTCTCTGGTGGTCCACGATCGGTCGCAGCTTGCCTGGTTCGCAGCGCATCACGGATCACCGCTCGACGTCTGGCTGAAGATCAACAGTGGCATGAACCGGCTGGGTGTGAGGACGGGCGATGTCACTGAACTGCACGGTCGGCTGTCCGCCTTGCCCGGGGTCGCCAGGGTGTCGCTGATGACGCATTTCGCCGACGCCGATCTGTCCGACGGCACGCAATCCGCCCGAGTCCGGTTCGATGCTGCGACCCGGGGGCTGAGCGGCGATCGGTCGCTGGCCAACTCGGCGGCGGTGGGCTTGCATGCCGAGACCCATGCCGACTGGGTCAGGCCCGGCATCATGCTCTATGGCGCATCGCCCTTCGAAGATCGCAGTGCCGAGTCGCTCGGATTGCGCCCGGCGATGAGTTTCGAGACCCGACTGATCGCCGTGCAGCATCTCAATCGAGGCGACACCGTGGGCTACGGGTCGACCTTCACCGCACCAGGGCCGATGCGGATCGGTATCGCGGCCTGCGGCTATGCCGACGGCTATCCGCGCCGCGCACCGTCCACCACGCCGGTGATCGTCGATGGCGTCCGCACGCAGCTGCTTGGACGGGTGTCGATGGACATGCTGACGGTTGATCTCGCCACGGTGCCCTCGGCCGGAATCGGATCATCGGTTCAGTTGTGGGGGCCGATGCTGCCGGTCGACGAGGTGGCCCGGCATTGCGGCACGATCGGCTACGAACTGCTGTGCGCGGTGGCCGTCCGGGTGCCTCGGATCGTTCAAGACTGAGCGGCTTTTTCGTCAATTCGGTTTACTGACAACGGATGCCTCATGGCCAAGGTTCGCAGTCATCATGTCTGCAGCGAGTGTGGCGGAACGTCACCGCGCTGGGCAGGCCAGTGCCCGCACTGCAGCGCCTGGAATACGCTCCAGGAGGCGGTCATCGAGGCGGCGCGCCCGGCGGTGCCGGGCAATCGCTTTGCGCCGCTGGCGGTCAGCGCCGGCGTTCAGTGGCTCGACACGGTCGTTGCGGCCGAGGTGCCGCGCCACCCCACCGGCACCGATGAATTCGATCGGGTTCTCGGCGGTGGTCTGGTGCCTGGCTCGGTGGTCCTGATCGGGGGGGATCCGGGTATCGGCAAATCGACGCTGCTGCTGCAGGCGCTGGCCCATCTGTCGCAGCAATTGCCGGTGTTGTATGTGAGCGGCGAAGAATCGGCGGCTCAGGTGGCGCTGCGGGCAAGGCGCCTCGGGCTCGATGGCAGCCGGGTGCCGCTGCTGCCCGAGATCAGCCTCGAGCGCATCGTCGCGGCCATCGAATCATCGGCGCCGAAAGTGGTGGTGATCGACTCGATCCAGACGGTCTGCACCGACCAGCTCAGTTCGGCGCCGGGCTCGGTGGCACAGGTGCGCGACTGCGCTGCCCAGCTCACCCGGCTTGCCAAGCAGTCGGACACCATCATCGTGATGATCGGCCATGTCACCAAGGAAGGTACGCTGGCCGGCCCGAGGGTGCTCGAGCACATGGTCGACACCGTGCTCTATTTTGAAGGCGATACCCATTCGTCCTATCGACTGGTGCGTGCCTTCAAGAACCGGTTCGGCGCGGTCAATGAGCTCGGTGTCTTTGCGATGACCGATCGCGGACTGCGGGGCGTCTCCAATCCGTCGGCGCTCTTTTTGTCGCAGCACGAGAATCAGGTGGCCGGCTCCTGTGTGCTGGCCACACAGGAAGGATCGCGGCCCTTGCTGGTCGAGGTGCAGGCGCTGGTCGATACCGCGCACGTCCCGAATCCCCGGCGCCTGTCGGTCGGGCTGGAGCCGGCACGGCTCGCCATGCTGCTGGCGGTGCTGCATCGGCATGCCGGCATCGCCTGCTTCGATCAGGATGTGTTCGTCAATGCCGTCGGTGGTGTTCGCATCGGTGAGCCGGCAGCCGACCTGGCGGTGCTGCTGGCGATCGTGTCATCCCTGCGCAATCGGCCCTTGCCGCGCGGTCTGGCGGTCTTTGGTGAAGTCGGACTGGCCGGTGAGATCCGCCCCTCGCCGCG
>CAIKZV010000753.1 GCA_903831925.1 uncultured Burkholderiales bacterium | reverse complement strand
GCAACGAGGGGGAATCCACATGACGCGCACGGGATTTGTGTCTCACGAGTACTACTTCTGGCACCACACGGGCGCAAGTGCCGGCCCGTTACCGTACGGTCTTGCGATTCAACCGGATGCTCATCCGGAGAGTCCGGCGACCAAGCGTCGGCTCTTAGGACTGTTGGAAGTCAGTGGGCTGCTCGGTCAGTTGCAACGGGTCGAGCCGCGGCTCGCCACAGAGGCCGAGTTGTTGTGGTTTCACACGCCGGACTATCTGGCGCGTGTCGAGGCACTGAGCAACGGTGTCGGTGGTGACGCGGGTGAGCTCACGCCCATCGGGACGGGCTCGTACCATATTGCCAAATTGTCGGCCGGTGGTGTGCTCGCCGCGGCCGATGCCATTCTGTCCGGCAGTATTCGTAACGCCTATGCGTTGGTGCGCCCGCCGGGACACCATGCGGAGGCGGATCGGGGTCGCGGCTTCTGCGTCTTCGCCAACAACGTTGTGTTGGTCCACTACCTGAAGCGGGTACATGGATTAAAGCGAGTCGCGATCGTCGACTGGGACGTACACCACGGCAACAGCCAAGAGGGCGCGTTTCTCGACGATCCGACCGTGCTGACCATTTCGTTGCACCAGGACAACTACTATCCGCCCATGTCGGGTGGTATCGACGTCAATGGGACAGGGGCCGGCAAGGGCGCCAATATCAATGTGCCGTTGCCGCCGGGGTCGGGGCACGGGGCGTATGTCGATGCGTGGTTGCGTGTCGTGATTCCGGCGCTGGAGCGATTTGGCCCGGAGTTCATCATTGTCTCGAGTGGCTTCGACGGCAGTGCGATGGACCCGTTGGGCCGCAATATGGCGACCAGCGAAACCTATCGCCAGTTGGCGACGATGACGGTGGATGCCGCTGAGCGCCTGTGTGGCGGTCGTCTCCTGGCCTTACACGAGGGTGGCTACTCAACGGCCTACGTGCCATTCTGCGGTTTGGCGACCTTAGAGGCGCTGTCGGGCATCAAGACATCGACAGATGATCCTTTTATGCCGATTTTTGGTGGGATGGGGGGCCAAGACTTGCAGCCGCATCAGAAGCAATTGATTGATGCTGCAGCGGCTTTGGCGGCTCACGTGCCAACGGCTTGACGCGTTTTTGTTTGGTCACACGTTTTACTCTGACTGGGGGATGAAATTATGACGTATCCAAATCGGGGCCAAGCCACTTCCATGGCGTTGGCGGGAATTATCAGTGCGATTTTGAGTCCGGTGGCCCCTTATGCGGCCGAGTCGGCGGCGAACTCGCTGGAGGAAATTGTCGTGACCGCGCAGCGGCGCGAAGAGCGACTGCAGGATGTTCCGATCAGTGTCAGCGCCTACGGTCAGGCCGCTCTCGACAGCCAGTCGATCCGCAGCATTGATGACGTGTCACGTCTCGCGCCGGGGGTGAATTTCTCACACGGCACCAACTATAACTCCGCTTCGTCGGACATCGCGATTCGCGGCGTGCAGTCCAGCGCCGGTGCAGCGACGACGGGCATCTACATCGACGACACGCCGATTCAGACCCGCCACCTGTCCTTCGGTACCTTCAACGCCTACCCGGTCCTGTTCGACTTGGGTCGCGTCGAAGTGCT
>CAIKZV010000752.1 GCA_903831925.1 uncultured Burkholderiales bacterium | reverse complement strand
GTTGTGTGCGGACATGGACTGCACGCCCGGCGCAGGCCCAACGGGACACCGGCCGCCGGGGCATTGAGTCTGCTGCATCGGGACGCCACCGTCCTTGCGGAACTGGGCGGTCATCACAGCCGCGGGCGACCTGGGTTCCTCCTGCCCTGGCAGGATGGCCATGGCGGCAGAGCCGGGGGGATTCACCACGGACAACTGGGCGTCGTCCATCATGGCCTGGGAGTCCAGGGAATCCATGGGCTGAATGGTCTTTCGCATGCCGACTACCGGCATGGACGTAGACCGGCGGCCACGCTTTTGGGCCTGCATCGTCAGCGTTCGATCAAGCGGTTCCATGGCGGTCCACTCCGTGTGTCTGCCTGATTTATGGGCTTTCGGGCGGCAGAAGCAGCGCCGCCACATCTGCCCACGGGAGAACGCCCACACTGGGCAGCAAGACCGCCTTGTCGGCCGCCGCCCACATGTCCGCCAGCAGGCCTCCCGGCATGACCTCGGTGAGGATATCGGCCGAGAGCATCAGGCGACCGTCCGTCAGCGTGCGCGGCATCGGCACGCAATTGGGCGACCCATGCTGGGCGTGCAGTTCCGCGAGGCGACCGGCGAGTGCAGCCGTGAACACCAGGGCGTAGGCCTTGGCGTCCTCGTAGGTGATCGGGAGTGTGATGTCGGCAAGTGTCATGCGGGGATTGCTAACTGGATGTCCGCGACAAGTCTCTGAATCCTCCACTCCAGAGTCGCCAACGGCAACGCACTGCCAACGGAATACCACGCCAACCGAGCATCGCAGGGATTCTCGGGAACACCTGCGCCACCGCTACGTGCGAAGACATACGTAGCGACATTCAGCACGGCTGGCGTCTCGGACGCTGTCGCACTCAGTGAGTCACGCGACCGAATACGCGCCGTGTAGAGGTTGTTCGAAGATCGCGTGGCACCAAAAAAACCAGAATACGGGATCGTCGATCCTGTAATTGCCACCGAAGTGCTGCTTCGCATTCGCGTATTGTGCGTGGCTCAGTGTAGAGCAGGTTCGTCGCTCCAGCGGCGAGACTGCTATTGCCTGCGTAAAGAGAGGCACCCGAAGCCGCGGACGACATCCACACAGCCATGTGGTAACTGTTCAACCCGTCTTCAAGCGGAAGCCTGTTGGTGTTCAAATACTTGGTTGATGCGTTTCCTACTAGGCCAGTGCGACGAACGTAGTCCCCGCTGACAAAGTTAAAGTTTGTCGGTGAAATCCCGGTCAGCGGAACCAATATGCCAGACAGCGTCCTCGCACCGATGAGGATGCAAGAGGCCCTGATCGCCTGCCAGATTCCATCGGCTTTGCAGCCGACCACAAACGCATTGACTGCCAGCCGCACGCCGAGTTCCAGCCTTGCTTTGTCGGCGGCTTCTACGGCCCTAATGTATCGCAGCGCATCGGCGTCATACCCGTAGGCGTCGATCATCTCAGCCGATGTCGGCACGCCCAGCAGCGGCGAAGGCATCGGCGGCGGCGCGTAACCGCTGGTCAGGATGCCGTCGTTCACAGGTCGGCCGCCAGGGCGATAACGTCCATGCTCTCCGCGTTGTGCGTCGATACCACAATCGACCACGACGCAGACGGCAGAATGAGATTGTTGTAGGTCGTAGACACGCGAGTGCTTTGAACCGACGCGCTCACAGTCGCCGCCGCGATGCTGTACTCGTCCAAGAGCCGATAGGTGCTGCCGTCGTAAAGGAAAGCACGAACCATCCCAGCCGTGGTGGTGACGCGGGCCTTGCAAACTATTTCAACCACGCGAGTGCCGGTAGACGCCCCGACTATCAGCGTGGAGACGGTGCCAGATCCGTCGCGGTTGGTGTTTGCCGTGGCGACGTTGGTTGCGCCGATACGCGGGGTGACGGCGAATACTGGTTCGGCAGCCATAGAAACCTCCTAGCGAAATGAAGACCAGAGGAAGAGGTTCATTGACGCACGCGCTCGCGTGGTCATGC
>CAIKZV010000751.1 GCA_903831925.1 uncultured Burkholderiales bacterium | reverse complement strand
CCGGCAAGACCGCCGTCCGCGGTCGATGCGCGTGCCGATTTCCGCCAAGGTGGTGGCCAACCTGCTGGAGACCGTGGGCGTCGAGCGCGTGCTCACCATGGACCTGCACGCCGACCAGATCCAGGGCTTCTTCGACATCCCGGTCGACAACATCTACGCCAGCCCGGTGCTGCTGTCCGACCTGAAGAGCAAGGCCTACAAGGACCTGGTGGTGATCTCGCCCGACGTCGGCGGCGTGGTGCGCGCCCGCGCCCTGGCCAAACAGCTCGGCACCGACCTGGCGATCATCGACAAGCGCCGTCCCAAGGCCAACCTGTCCGAGGTCATGAATCTGATCGGCGAAGTCCGTGATCGCACCTGCATCATCATGGACGACATGGTCGATACCGCCGGCACACTGACCAAGGCGGCCGACGCGCTCAAGGCCGAAGGCGCCACCCGTGTGCTGGCCTATTGCACCCACCCGGTGCTGTCGGGCCAGGCGATCGAGCGCGTGACCAAGTCGGCGCTCGACGAACTGGTCGTCACCGACTCGATCCCGCTGAGCGAAGCCGCTCAGGCCTGCTCCAAGATCCGCGTGATCAGCTGTGCAGCGCTGCTGGCCGAAACGATTCTGCGCATCAACCGCGCCGATTCGGTGTCGTCGCTCTTTAACGACGAAGATTTCTGAGTTTCGACGGGTCGCGCCGCGACCCGTCAATCGAATACCCGCGTTTTGCGGGAGGTTCCCGCCCTGTCGGGCGGGTTGTGCAAACCCGGCACTCTGGTCGCGGAGGCTGGGATTTATAAGGAGTTGCGATGAAAGTCGTCGCGAAAACACGTACGGCGCAAGGTTCGGGTGCGAGCCGCCGACTGCGCCTTTCGGGCAAGGTGCCCGGCATCATCTATGGCGGCAACGGTGAGCCCAGCCCCATCGAAATCGACCATAACCCGCTTTATCACTCGATGCGGGTCGAGGCCTTCCATTCGTCGATCCTCGACATGGAACTCGACGGCAAGTCCGAGCAGGTGCTGCTGCGTGACGTGCAATGGCATGCCTTCAAGCAGCAGGTCATGCACATCGACTTCCAGCGCGTGGCCGCCGATCGCAAGATCCACATGAAAGTGCCGCTGCACTTCTCCAACCAGGAGCTGTCGCCGGCGGTCAAGCAGACCGCTGCCATCGTCAGCCACATCCTGACCGAGATCGATGTGAGCTGCCTGCCGGCCCATCTGCCCAAGTTCATCTCGGTCGATCTGTCCGGCCTCACCGCAGGTCATCCGCTGCATCTGTCCGACATCACGCTGCCCGAAGGCGTGACCGCGGTCCTGCACGGCAACGACAACCCGGTGCTGGTGGTGGCCACCGTCAAGGGCGGCGGCGACGTTGAAGAAGCTCCGGCCGCAGCCGCCGCGGCACCGGCTGCCAAGCCGGCCGCCAAGGCCCCGGCCAAGAAGTAAGACTGGCCATGCGCGGTCCGATCGCTTCGGATCGCGCTCTGCAGGCCACTGACCCGGCATGACCCCGATCCGCCTGATCGTGGGCCTGGGCAATCCCGGCCCCGAGCACGAAACCGACCGCCATAACGCCGGCTTCTGGCTGGTGGAGGCGCTTGCGCGTCAGGGTGGCGCCGCATGGCGCAGCGAGTCACGCTTTCATGGCGAACTCGCCCGTCTGAAAGTCGGCGAGCACGATCTGCTGCTGCTCAAGCCGCAGACCTACATGAACCGTTCGGGGCAGTCGGTGTCGTCGCTGGCCCGCTTCTATCGGATCGGCGTGGGCGAGATGCTGGTCGCCCATGACGAACTCGACCTCGCCCCCGGCACGCTGCGCCTCAAGCGCGGCGGCGGCAGCGGCGGACACAATGGCCTGAAGGACATCAGTGCCGCCATGGGCAGCCCCGACTACGGGCGGCTTCGCATCGGCATCGGTCATCCGCGCGATCTCTATCCTGGCCGCGAGGTGATCGACTTCGTGCTCGCCCGGCCCTCGCGCGCCGAGCAACAACTGATCGACGAGCGCACGAACGCCGCACTCGAGCTGGTGCCACTGCTGGTGCAGGGGCACTGGGAGCGGGCCGGACAGAAGCTGCACACTCCGCCACCGAATGCGGCATCGCCCACCGGCACCAGTGGCACCAAAGGCTCCGCCGGCGAATCGGGCACAAAGACAGGCTCACCGACCAAGCCATCGGCAACATGATGCTGCGCCGGCCGGTCATCCACTGGATGGACGGTGCCGTCCTGATGCTGGTCTTCGGCATCCTCTACGCCAGCCTTGCGCGCTACGGCCGAATCGACTGCAGCAACGCGCCCGCGTCGCTGCTGCGCGAATCGCTGGCCGTCTCGGGCTCGGACGCGCTGGGCAATGTCTTTGCCTACCTGTTACTGGGCGCAGCGCTGGCCTTTGCCCATACCCAGCGCCGTGCGCTTGCGATCGACAATGCGCAAGGCCCTGCGCGTCCGAACGGCGCAGACCGTGAACTTGCCGCGGCAGCCTGGGCGATCGGCGGCTGCATGCTGCTGTCTTTCTCGATGGAGGCTGCGCAGACCTGTCTGAGCGAGCGCCTGTCGTCGGCCTGGGATCTCTTCTACAACACCACTGGCGCCGCACTCGGCTGGTTCGGCGCGCGCGCGGTACAACCCGCCTGGAACCTGGTCGAGCAGCGCCCCACGATGCGCCCGCAACAGGTCAAGCTGCTCGCGGTGGTGCTGGTGGCCGCACTCGGCTGGCTGATCGAAGACACCGCGCCCTGGGTGCCTCGCCTCGATGCCATGCTGATGCGCGCCAATCTCAAGGCCACCTGGATCGCCTTTGCGACCGGCCACCTCGAT
>CAIKZV010000750.1 GCA_903831925.1 uncultured Burkholderiales bacterium | reverse complement strand
GTTTCTCAACCGGGTGCCGGGGGAGGCCGGGCTGTTGCTGGCGATGACCGGGATCATCGTCAACGAAGCCGACGCGCTGTATGCGCGGCTCGCCGACCACGCGATGGCGCATGCGCGACAGCCGGCCTTTATCGAGCGGCTCGCGGCCCTCGACTGGCAGGTATCGGTGGCAAGCAACCGGGTGCGGCTGCGCGAGTTCTGTCTGTCGTTTGCTGCCGAATCGCCGCTCGCCTTGCCTCCAAGCGGCTTGCAGCGTCATCACGATGCGATTCGCGGGCTGTGCATGCTGCCGAGCGCCGAGGCCGTGCTGGCGCGACTGCGCGAGCTCGCCGCAGCCGAGCCGTGGTTTGCGAAGGCCTATGAAAACCTGGCAGCCGGCTCGCCCACGGCGGCCTGCGTGACCTTCAGCTATATGCGCCGATGCCGACTGCTCGGGCTGGGGCAGGTCCTGGCGCTCGATCTGATCGTGGCCGGTCAGTGCCAGCGGCACCCTGATTTTCCGGAGGGTGTGCGGGCGCTGCTGATCGACAAGTCGCGCGATGCGGCCTGGTCACCGCCGGCCTATGAGGCGGTGACCCCTGCGCTGGTCGAGGAATTCTTCACGCCGCTGTAAGGCGCTCCCGTGCCGATTCAGTCGACGCTGATCCGGCCTTCGATGGCCACCACGGTGTCGCCGCCAATTTCGATGGCCTCGCCGCGATAGGCAACGGTGATGCGGCCCTCGCGCCCGACAACGTCACCCTGGGTAGCGGTGTAGTCGTGGCGCTCGCCGCGGGCGCGCCGCTGCAGGGCGACGCAGGCATTGCCGCTGCCGCACACCGGGTCCTCGGGGACGCCGGCTGCCGGTGCAAACGAGCGTACCGCCACCTGCACCGCCTCGCCTCGCGCATCGCGATAGCCGGTCGGATAGTTGGCATGGGCATTGATGCCGGTGGCCCCAAGCCGTCGCGACAAGTCGGCCAGTCGCGCGAAATCGGGTGATAGCGCATGCACCTGATCGGCATCGCGCAGAGCTGCGGTCAGCCAGACCGGCCCGACATCGATGGCCTCGAATGCCGGGGTCTCGGTATCCGAATCGAGTCCGAGCGCTCCGGCGATGGCCAAGGCATCCGCACCTGCCAGGGGGGTGATCCGCGCAGGCGGCACCTCAAAAAAGAGCCGATCAGCATCGCGTCGCAGCTTCACCAGGCCGGCTGCGCATTCCTGGGTGAGCGTGGCCGCATCGCGGCTTGTCAGCCGACCCGTCTGCAAAACCGCGCGAGCGCTGCCAAGCGTGGGATGACCGGCGAAGGGCAACTCGCGGTCGGGGGTGAAAATTCTCAGCCGGTAATCGGCACGGACATCGGTCGGTCGCAGCACGAAGGTGGTCTCTGACAGATTCGTCCAGCGTGCAATGCGCTGCATGGTCTGGCTGCTCAGCCCGTCGGCATCGAGCACCACGGCGACCGGGTTTCCGAAGAAGGGGCGGTCGGTGAAGACATCGACCTGAATGAAGGGAAGGGGATTGCTCATGTCGGGTGCGCCATGCGAAATGCTCAGGCGCTGGAGACTACCCGATCGACGCGTTAACATCGCAGGCTGTTCGTTTTCCTTCTTCACGAAAAAATGACTGCAACAAAAGAAACACGCGGCTTTCAGACCGAAGTCAAGCAGCTCCTGCAGCTGATGATCCATTCG
>CAIKZV010000749.1 GCA_903831925.1 uncultured Burkholderiales bacterium | reverse complement strand
TCGTTGCCATGATCTGTTTCCTTCATTGATCGGCCGCATCAACCGCGGCGATGACCCAATGATGCGGCGATGCAACATCAATTTCCAATGAATATTCGTAATCCTAGGTATTCACATATAGAATGATTGTATGGAAGTACCATTCGTCCCCGACAAGCTGCCGTCCACCCCGGCCAATTTCCGCACCCTCGATCTGAACCTGTTGCGGGTCTTCGATCAGGTGATGGCCGAACGCAACCTGACCCGTGCGGCCGCCAATCTCGCGATGACCCAGCCGGCGGTCAGCAATGCGCTGCGCCGGCTGCGCGACTCGCTTCACGACGAGCTGCTGGTGCGTTCGGGGTATGGCGTGCAGCCGACACCGCGGGCGCTCGAGCTGTGGCCGGCGGTGCGAGTCGCGCTCGAGAGCCTGCGCACGGCGGTGCAGTCGGGCGCCGAGTTCGACCCGGGCGCCTCGCGCGACACCTTCGTGCTGGCGATGGCCGATGCCACCGCGGCGCTCCTGATCCCGCCGCTGGTGCGCGAGCTCGAGGCGCAGGCGCCGGGCGTGTCGCTGCGCGTGCGCCCGCTGCTCACCCGTGATCCGCGCAATCTGCTGGCCGGCTCCGAGCTCGATGCGGTGATCGGCTATTTTCCGGCGGCCCTTGCCGCGATCGGTGCGGCGCGGATGCAGGAAGGCTCGGTCGACCCGATCGCCAACCGCAGGCTCTACGACGGCGAGTATGTCTGCGTGATGCGGGCCGGTCATCCTCTCGCCTCAGCCCCCCTTGATCTGGATGCTTTTTGCGCGGCACGACACCTGCTGGTGAGCTTTTCGGGTCGGCCATTCGGTTTCGTCGACGAGTCGCTGGCGGCACTCGGTCGCAGCCGGCGGGTGGTGCTCACGCTCAATCAGTTCTTCACCGCCGGTCAGGTGGTCTCGCAAACCGACCTGCTCACCGTCGTGCCCCGGCATTTCGTCGCCTCGACCGGCATCGTCTCGCAGCTGGCGGTGCGCACGCTGCCGCTCGATCTGCCGATCGTCCATGTCGAGCTGCTCTGGCACCAGCGCCACACCTCGCGTGCCGCGCATGGCTGGCTGCGCAACATGATCATCGAGGCCGCCCATGCTGCGTTTGCTCAGCCTCTGACCGCATCCGGTGTGGAGCCGGACCGGTAGAATCCTGGATTTGCGCGGAGATCAACCCGATTGCGGCGGCTTCTATCGATTGCCCATATCCTCGGCGCCATGCTGATGCTGCTGGGTGCGACCTATCTGCTGCCCATCGGCTGGTCGGCCGTCTCGCATGACGGCACGCTCGAAAGCTTCCTGATCGCCGCTGCCGGCACCTTCGTCGCCGGCCTCCTGTTGTGGGCGCCGACGCTGCGCGGCAAACGCGAACTGCAGGCCCGCGACGGCAGTCTGCTGGTCGTCATCACCTGGATCACCCTGGCTGCGGCCGCCACCGTGCCGCTGCGTCTCGAAATCCCCGGTCTGTCGTTCACCGATGCCTTTTTCGAGACCATCTCGGCACTCACCACCACCGGCGCCACCCTGCTGGTCGGGCTCGACGCCCTGCCGCAGTCGATCAATGTCTGGCGCCATCTGCTGCAATGGATCGGCGGCATGGGAATCATCGTGATGGCGGTCGCCATCCTGCCGCTGCTCGGTGTGGGCGGCATGCAGCTGTATCGCGCCGAGACGCCCGGCCCGAAGAAAGAGACCAAGCACACACCGCCCAATACACAGACCGCCAGCTATCTCTGGCTGGTCTATGCCGGCGCCACCGCGCTGTGCATCGTGTGTCTGCGCATTGCCGGCATGAACTGGTATGAGGCGATCTGCCATGGCTTTTCGACCATGTCGCTGGGTGGCTTCTCGACCCATGATGCCAACATCGCGGCCTTCGATTCGCCGGCCATCGAGTGGGTGCTGATCGTCTTCATGCTGATTGCCTGCCTCAATTTCACCACCCATTTCCTTGCGCTGCGGCATCGTTCGCTCGCGCCGTATGGGCGCGACCCCGAGGCCCGGTGGGTCATCGTCTCGATCCTGGCGGTCGCGGTGCTGCTGACGGTCTACCTGCATCTGAGCGGCGTCTTCGAGCAGTGGCCGCAGTCGATCCGGCATGCGGTCTTCAATACCGTCTCGATGGGCACGACCACCGGTTTTTCGAGTGTGGGCGCCTCGCAGTGGCCGATGGTCGCCGGGTTGCTGCTGCTGCTGCTGTGCTCGATCGCGTCCTCATCGGGCTCGACCGGCGGCGGCATCAAGATGATGCGCTCGCTGGTGCT
>CAIKZV010000748.1 GCA_903831925.1 uncultured Burkholderiales bacterium | reverse complement strand
TGTGTGGGCGAGATGGAGCGCCGCTACCGCCTGATGAGCAAGCTCGGCGTGCGCAATCTGTCGGGCTACAACGCCAAGATCGCCGAGGCCGCCAAGCGCGGTGAAAACATTCCCAATCCCTTCTCGCTCACCCCCGATGCGCCCGAGCCCCTGGGCAATCTGCCTGTGATCGTTGTGGTCATCGACGAGCTGGCCGACCTGATGATGGTGGTCGGCAAGAAGATCGAGGAGCTGATTGCCCGGCTCGCGCAAAAGGCGAGGGCGGCCGGCATTCATCTGATTCTGGCCACGCAGCGTCCGTCGGTCGATGTCATCACCGGCCTGATCAAGGCCAACATTCCGACCCGCATCGCCTTCCAGGTCTCGTCCAAGATCGATTCGCGGACCATCCTCGATCAGATGGGCGCAGAGGCGCTGCTCGGGCAGGGCGACATGCTCTACATGCCGCCCGGCACCGGCCTGCCGGTCCGGGTGCATGGCGCCTATGTGGCCGACGAGGAGGTCCACCGGGTCGTGGCTCACTGGCGGGAGCGCGGCGGTGAGCCCGATTATGTCGAAGGCATGCTTGACGGCGCCCTCTCGGGCGAGTCCATCGATACCGGCAGCGCGGTCGGCTTCGGTGGTCTGCAGACGACGCTTCAGGACGCCGGTGTCGACGGAGAGTCCGATGCCCTCTAGGACCAGGCGGTTGCCGTCGTCCTGCAGCACAAGCGGGCCTCGATCTCGCTGGTGCAGCGGCATCTGCGCATCGGCTACAACCGTGCGGCCAGGCTGCTCGAGCAGATGGAGAAATCCGGCGTGGTGTCGGCGATGGCTACCAACGGCAACCGCGACATCATCGTGCCGCGTCGCGAAGGCGATTGATCTGGCCGGGGTAACATCGGTCGGATGAATCTGTCTAATATCCCCCCTGCCGCCCCCGCCGATGTCGCGGGCACTTGCATCGAGCGCAAGACCTCACGCAGAACCCCACGCTCGGCCTCACGCCGGGCAGCTGTCTGTCTGTCAGTGCTCTGCTTCATCGCCCTGGTGCAGTTTCCCTCGCTTGCAATGGCCTCGGCCATCGAGCAGCTGCGAACCTTCGCCACCTCCACCAGCTCGGCGCGCGGTGAGTTTTTGCAGCAGCAGGTTCGCACCAACGGGCGGTCCGGCGAGGCCTCAAGCGGCACCTTCGCCTTTACCCGTCCCGGACGCTTTCGCTGGGAGGTGCTCAAGCCCATCGAGCAGCTGATCGTCACCGACGGCGAACGGGTCCATTTTTACGACAAGGACCTCAAGCAGGTGACGGTGCGCAAGGTCACCGATGCGGTCGGTGCAACGCCTGCGGCGATCCTGTTCGGCTCCAACGACCTCGAGGCTAACTTCACCATCAAGGACCTTGGCGCAAGCGACGGCGTCGATTGGCTCGAGGCCGTGCCGCGCAGCAAGGAGTCGGGTTTCGACCGGATCCGGATCGGCTTTCGTGCCGGCCTGCCGGTGGCCATGGAGGTGCTCGATTCCTTTGGTCAGACCACCCGCTTCGTCTTTCGCGCGATCGACCGCAATCCGAAGCTGGATGCCGCCCTGTTTCGCTTCACCGCGCCTGCCGGCGTCGATGTGGTCCAGTAGCGTCGAGATGTCCGCTGCCGACCTGTTCTCGCGAGACCCCACGCCGCCTCTGGCTGAAGCCATGCGTCCCAGGGCGCTCGATGAGGTCATCGGCCAGTCGGATCTGCTGGGTGACGGCAAGCCCCTGAAGCTCGCCTTCCAGTCGGGCAAACCGCATTCGATGATCCTGTGGGGGCCACCCGGGGTCGGCAAGACTACCCTGGCAAGATTGACCGCCCATGCCTTCGACTGCGAGTTCATCGCCCTGTCGGCGGTCTTTTCCGGCGTCAAGGACATCCGGGCGGCCATGGAGCAGGCACAGCAAAACCTGTCGCAAGGCAAGCACACCATCCTGTTCGTTGACGAGATTCATCGCTTCAACAAGTCGCAGCAGGACGCCTTGCTGCCTTATGCCGAATCAGGTCTGGTGACCTTCATCGGTGCCACCACCGAAAACCCGTCTTTCGAAGTCAACTCGGCGCTGCTCTCACGAGCCCAGGTCTATGTGCTGAAGTCGCTGACCGACGATGAGTTGAAGCAGCTCTTTCACCGTGCCAAGGCTAAGGTGCTCGGCGACCTGCAGTTTGAAGAGCCTGCCATCGAGACGCTGGTGGCCTATGCCGATGGCGACGCAAGGCGCCTGCTGAATCTGCTTGAGCAATGCATGACCGCTGCCGGTGCGGCGGGTGCCAAAACGGTCGATGCCGAATTCATCCAGAACGCCTTGACCCTGAATGCGCGGCGTTTTGACAAGGGTGGCGATGACTTCTATGACCAGATCTCGGCCCTGCACAAGTCGGTGAGAGGGTCTCACCCTGATGCGGCGCTCTACTGGCTCACCCGGATGCTCGATGGCGGCGCCGACCCCAGGTATCTGTCGCGCCGGATCATCCGGATGGCCTGGGAAGACATCGGCCTGGCCGATCCGCGTGCCATGCAGATCGCCAACGATGCGGCGCTCACCTACGAGCGCCTGGGCTCGCCCGAAGGCGAGTTGGCGCTGGGGCAGGCGGTGATCTATCTGGCGATTGCCGCCAAGAGCAATGCCGGTTACACCGCGTTCAACAAGGCCCGTGCTTTCGTGAAGCAGGACAAGAGCCGCGATGTGCCGGTGCATCTTCGCAATGCGCCGACCAAGCTCATGAAGGAGTTGGGCTACGGTCATGACTACCGCTATGCCCATGATGAGCCGGATGCCTATGCCGCAGGGGAGACTTATCTGCCCGATGGCATCAGCGATCCGCATTGGTATCGGCCGGTCCCGCGAGGGCTGGAGGCCCGCATCGCCGAGAAGATGGACTATCTCAAGCGCCTCGACGACAAAGCCAGAAAGCCCAGGTAGCTCAGTGCCATGCTCTCAGTGCGATTTTCTCAGTGCCGTTGTCGGCGCTGCGCTGGGCAATCAAGCTGAGTTGCCGTGCCTGCGGGTGGCGACGGCTCGCCGACGTTAGAATGCCGCCATGATCGATATCCAGTTACTGCGCAAAGACACCGATGGCGTCGCCGCCCGCCTGGCAAGCCGCGGCTACACCCTCGACACCGAAGCCTTCCGTGCGCTGGAGGCAGAACGCAAAGACGTCCAGACACGCACCGAGTCGCTGCAGGCCCGTCGCAATGCCCTCTCCAAGTCGATCGGTCAGCTCAAGGCCAAGGGTCAGGACACCGCGGCGGTGATGGCCGAGGTGGCAGGCCTTGGTGACGAGCTCAAGGCCAGTGCCGAGCATAACGACCGTCTGCTCGCAAGCCTCGACGCCTTCCTGCTCACCGTTCCCAATCTGCCTCATGACAGCGTGCCGATCGGCGACAGCGAGGCCGGCAATATCGAGACGCGTCGATGGTCGCCCGGGGGTACCGAACCGCAGGCCTTGGCATTTACGCCGCGCGACCATGTCGATCTCGGTGAGCCGATCGGTCTTGATTTCGGCTCCGGCTCCAAGCTGTCGGGCGCGCGCTTTGTCGTGCTCAAGGGCCAGATCGCACGGCTGCATCGTGCCTTGGCTCAGTTCATGATCGATGTGCAAACCACCGAGCACGGCTATACCGAGTGCTATACGCCTTACATCGTGAATGCCGAGACCCTGCGTGGAACCGGCCAGTTGCCCAAGTTCGAGCAGGATCTCTTTTCGGTTCGCAAGGGCGGGCAGGATGGCGAGGAGGCCGAAGGCGGCGCGCTTTATCTCATCCCGACCTCAGAGGTGACGCTGACCAATCTCGTGCGTGGCGAAATCGTTGCGGCCGAGTCGCTGCCGATCAAACTCACCGCGCACACGCCGTGCTTTCGGTCCGAGGCCGGTTCACATGGTCGTGACACGCGCGGCCTGATTCGCCAGCATCAGTTCGACAAGGTCGAGATGGTGCAGGTGGTGGCCCCCGAGGCGTCTTATGAGGCGCTCGAGCAGATGGTCGGGCATGCCGAGACCATCCTGCAGCGCCTTGAATTGCCCTATCGCGTAATGGCGCTGTGCACAGGTGATATGGGCTTCGGTGCCGCCAAGACCTACGACCTTGAGGTCTGGCTGCCTGCGCAAAATGCCTATCGCGAAATCTCGTCGTGTTCCAACTGCGAGGCCTTTCAGGCGCGTCGTCTGCAGGCACGGTTTCGCAATGAGCAGGGCAAGACCGAGCTGCTGCATACCCTCAATGGCTCGGGCCTGGCGGTGGGCAGGGCGCTGGTCGCGGTGCTCGAAAACCATCAGCAGGCGGATGGCTCGATTCGTATTCCGGCCGCGCTGCGCCCATGGATGGGCGGGCTAGAAGTGCTCAGGCCTGTCTGACGAAAGATGTCAGCGCAATAAAAAGGGCCGGTTTTCACCGGCCCTTTTTACATCGAGAGCGAGACGCTCAGGCTCGCCGCGTCAGTTCACCAGAACGGCGCTCCAGGCGGTCCGCACCGCAGCCACCTCGGCCGAGGTCGCACCATAAAGTGCAGTGGCAGCATTGATGGTCGCGACTCGCGCAGCGGCATAGTTGGTCGAACTGGTCATGTAGCCGGTCAGCGCGAGATACCAGATCTTCTCTGCCTTGCTGCGGCCAATGCCGGTCACAACCGGCGCGGTCGCGCCACCCGATGCGACTCGGGTATTGCCGGCGATGCAGGTCTTGCTGCCGGTGATGCTGTAAGTATTGGGCGCAGAGCCTTCGGCAAGCAGATAAAAGAAGTGGTTGGCGACGCCCGAGCTGTAATGCACATCCAGCGAGCCCAGAGTCGCGTAGTAGCAGTCAGCCGACACACCATCGGCAGACGGCTGGATCATCGAGCGCAGCGCGCTGGTGCCAGACTTATAGAGCTTTTCCCCGATGAAGTAATCGCCCGGATCATTCGGGTTTTTCGCATAGAACTCGACTGCCGTGCCAAAGATGTCGCTGGTGGCTTCATTGAGACCACCCGACTCGCCCGAATACACGAGCTTGGCGGTAATGCTGGTGACGCCATGCGTCATTTCATGACCCGCGACATCGAGCGAGTCGAAGGGATTGAAGGTGACACCATCGCCGTCCCCGTAGGTCATGCAAAAGCACGAGTCCTGCCAGAAGGCATTGTTGTACTTGCTGCTGTAATGGACGCGGTTGTAGGCGCCCTTGCCGTCGTTGCGGATGCCGTTGCGGCCATGGACGAGCTTGTAATAGTCCCAGGTGACCGCGGTGCCGTATTGCGCATCAACGCCGATGGTTTGCTGCTGATCGGCAGTGGTGCCGAGCGTGCCGGTTCCCCAGGCATTGTTCGCATCGGTGAAGACGCTGCCTCCGGTGGTCTTGTTGAGCATGTTGATGGTGTACTGCCCGCCGCGAGTCGTGTCGCGCAGCTCAAAACTGGTGGCCGTCAGCGAGTTGGTCGGCAGCGTCACCGTGCCACTGAAAAAGCCATTTCCGGATCCGGTCACGGGTGCGGTGTGGATGTCATCCCACGACTCGATGATGCTGGCGTTGATGGCACTCACAATCACGTGCTTTTCGCTCGGCGTGCCGTCTGAGCGAGTGCCGCTCACCATCACGTCATACGCGAGCACAGGCGCGTCGCCACGCGCGTAAACCACGATCTTGGGTTGACCATCCAGCGCGTAACCCGGATTGGCGGCCAGTGCCGCGCGAACCGCATCGGCGCCCGACACAGCAGGCTTGTCCGACACGTTGATCTGACGCTTGAGCGTCATGCTGAAGCCTTGCGAGACACCGCGGCCATCGGAGTGCGCAACCATGTCACCGCCGATGACATCAAGGCCCTTGAAGCGGCGATTGAAGCGAACGTTCTCCTCGCCGTTGGGACCAACGGTGA
>CAIKZV010000747.1 GCA_903831925.1 uncultured Burkholderiales bacterium | reverse complement strand
TGCTGCGCGAGCTGGTGGGGCGATTCGACTGGCCCGAGCTCATCGAGCGACTCGATCGGGCGGTTGGCCAAGCCAACGAGGAGGCGCTGTGAGCAGCCCCGACAACATCATCCTGCTGGTCGACGATGCGCCGCAATCACTCGGTGCCCTGTGCAGCGAGCTTGAGGCCGACGGCTATACCGTGATCGTGGCCATCGACGGCGCATCGGCACTCGAGCGTCTTGAGCTGGTCTCGCCCGATGCCATTTTGATGGACGCACTCATGCCCGGCATGGACGGCTTCGAGACCTGCCGGCGGATCAAGTCGGATCCGGCCTGGGCGCATGTGCCGGTGATCTTCATGACCGGATTGTCCGAGACCAGTCAGATCGTCAAGGGCTTCGATGCCGGCGGCGTCGACTATGTGGTCAAGCCGGTGCGTGCCGAGGAGGTCAAGGTGCGGCTGGCAACGCATGTGCGAAATGCACGTGCGGTGCGCATGGCGCGCGAGTCGATCGACATCGGCGGGCTGGGCGTGCTGATGGTCGATGCACGCCAGCGCATTGCCTGGCAATCGCCGCAGGCCGTGCGCTGGCTCGCCGACTTTTTCCCGGGCAAAAGTGCACAGGAGCAGACGCGCTGGCTGCATGCCCCCGGCCAGGCCGAGGACGAAGCTACCCCAATCGACAAAGGCGATCAGACCCTGGCCGCCAAACGGGTCGGCACGGTCGGTCTGGGCGAAGTGATGTGGCTGCTGAGCGTGCGCAAGTCGGATGCGCCCGCACCGTCACGACTGGCCAGTGCAGCGCTCACACCACGCGAAGTCGAGGTCCTGTCGTGGGTCTCGAAGGGCAAGACCAATCGGGATGTCGCCGAGATCCTTGGCATGAGCCCGCGCACCGTCAACAAGCATCTCGAACATGTGTTTGAAAAGCTCGGCGTCGAGACCCGATCGGCGGCTGCGGCGCTGGCGAGCATCGCGTTTTCGTCGAGCCGGCCGCCCGACAAGAACTAAGCGTCCGCGCGCTGCCTGCGCAGGACGGCGGCGCGCTCAGACCATAGTCGGACCTTTACTCAGCCCGCAGCTGCCATGGCGGCAAGCCCTTGCTCGAGGTCGTTGATCAGGTCCTGCGCGTCTTCGAGCCCGCAGTGCAGGCGCACCAGCGGCCCGCCGGTCCAGGGCCGCACGGTGCGCAGCGCGCTGATCTTGGCAGGCATGATCAGGCTCTCGAAGCCGCCCCATGAATAGCCGATCTTGAAGTGGTGACGGCGTTCGCACAGCGCGGCGAGCTGCGCGGGCGTGGCCGCCTTGAGCTCGAAGGAAAACAGGCCGCTCGATCCGAGGAAGTCGCGCTTGAACAGCGCATGCTGCGGATGCGAGGGCAGCGCCGGATGCAGCACGCTGGCCACCTCTGGGCGACCTTCGAGCCAGCGCGCGACCGTGAGTGCCGTAGCCTCGTGCTGACGCATGCGGACCTGCGCGGTGCGAAGCCCACGCAGCACCAGAAAAGCATCGTCTCCGCCGACGCAGATGCCCAGTTGACGCACCGCCTGCCACAGCGGCAGCCAGTGCTCCTCGCGCACGATGGCCGCGCCCATCAGCAGGTCGGCATGCCCGCCCCAGTATTTGGTGAGCGGCAGCAGCGAGACATCGACGCCCCAGTCGAAGGGCCGTGCCATCACCGGCGAGGCCCAGGCGTTGTCGATCATCGAGATCACGCCGCGCGCACGGGCCACCCGGCAGATCGCCGGCACGTCCTGGATCTCGAAGGTATAGCTGCCCGGGCTTTCGAGGTAGACGACGCGGGTCTGGGGCGTGATCAGCGCGTCGATGCCGGCGCCGATGTGCGGATCGAAATACTCGGTGACCACGCCATAGCGGGCGAGCATGGTGGTGGCGAAGGTGCGCGCCGGCCCGTAGACCGAGTCGCTCATCAGCACATGGTCGCCCGGCTTGCAGTAGGCGAGCAGCGCCACCGAGATCGCGGCCAGCCCCGAGGGCATGATGGCCGCGCGGCAGCGATGCGGCGCGCCTTCGACCTCGGCCAGCGCATCCATGAGTGCCATGGTGGTCGGCGTGCCCGAGGTGGCGTAAGTCGTGCGATGCGCCTCGCCCGCCATGGCGGCTGTGCCCTCGGCTTCGGCCAGCGCCAGGGTCTCGAAGAGCACGCTCGAGGCGCGGGTGAGCGGCAGATTGACGGTGGCAATCGTCGGTCGAAATGGCGACCGGTGGAGACCAGCTGGGTGGCCTGCGGGTTGACCGGTGATCCGGTTGCAGGGCTTTCTGACGGAGATTCGGGTGTCGGGCTCATTGCCCGATTATAGAAGCCTCGAGCGCAAGCTCAGCAGATCAATGTCGCGACATCACTCGGCAGCGAGTGCGGCGGCCAACTGACGCTGCCTGTCACGCGAGCGGGTCAGCGCTTTGTGCAGCTGGACGTAGAGCACCGCAAACACCGCCATGATGATGGCCTGCGCGGTGGTGCTCTCAAAGTTGATCGCACCCGCCACGACCGCGCCGGCATGCAGCAGCCACAGGACCGGGCTGCAGGCGCTGTTGGGGGCCTTGATCATCGAGGACATCTGATGCGGCTGCGTGGCCGGGCCCTCGAGGGTCATCCGCTGGGCGCGGTGCATGGCCAGCGCGATAAGCGACTTGTGCATGCGGGCGCGCACCAGCTGGTGCAGATGCGACTGGTCAGGCTCCATGGCTTTGACCTGGTTGCGCGAGCGGCGCCAGATCGTATAGAAGGTCTCCCAGACCGGCAGGGCCATGGCGGTGAGACCAAACCAGGCACTGACCTGCGTTTGGCGCTGGATCAGCAGCAGCAGGATGGCCGAGGTGAGAAAGCCGAGCGCATAGGCACCGCCGTCACCGGCAAAAAGACGCGGCCGCGGCCAGTTGAAGGGCAGCCAGCCGATGGTGGCCACCGCCAGCAGCACGGCGAGCGCAAACACCTTCTC
>CAIKZV010000746.1 GCA_903831925.1 uncultured Burkholderiales bacterium | reverse complement strand
TGATGCTCAGATGACCACCGAGGCGCTTGTCGAGTTCGGCGAGCTGGCGGGCATCGAGCAACAGATCGAGACGGTCTGCAGGCGCACCGAGATTGCCGTGTGCGCTCAGTCGGGTCGACCCGAGCTGCAGCGCGGCATTGACCTCGCGCAGTCGATCGGGCTCGTAGCGGGCCTTCATTTCACCCGCCAGCGCGAGCCCATTGAGGCGGCTGTCTGCCAGAGTCAGGCTGACCAGCGCCGACACCTTCGGTTTGGCAACCCCCGACGCCGCGAATCGGCCATTGATCAGGCCCTTCGGCAGATCGGCGAAGCGGGCCGGATCGAAGCGGGCAAGCGTGCCCTTCAGATCGAATCGGTAGGGCTCGGCAATGCCGGCGGTGCCGCTGAACTCGGCGACGCCATCGCGTGCCTGCAGCTTCGCCTGGGCGATCGTCAGCACCTCGCCCTCGAGCCTGGCCTGCGTGGTCAGCGAGATGTCGCGATCGGCCAGTGCCACATCGAACGCCAGGCCCTTGCCGACCGGCTTGAGTGTCACCGATCCGCGCAGGGCGGTCTTGCGCAGCGTAGTCACTGCGCGGCTGAGGTCGAGCGCATCGGTGGTCAGACGCAGGGTGAAGTCCGGCAGATTTGATGACTGCGTGGAGGACGGACTCGATGCGAGCGTCACCGCAGCATCGCCGGCCAACAGGCCCGGCGGGCCTTCGAGCCTGAGCGCGTCCAGGCGAAGCCGACCCTCTTTCAGGACCACGCGGGTATCGACCGATGCAATCGGCAACTGCTGCCGATCAAGCGGCCCGACCGCATCGTTGACCAGATGCAGCAGGCCGCTGAAATCGTCGGCGAGATCGAGGCTGCCATGCAGGCGGGTGGCGGGCAGACCGTCGCCAAAGCGGGCGAGGTCGAAGCGATCGATCTTGAGAATCGCCTTGCCCAGCCACTTCTCGCCAAAGGGCGACAGGCTGGCCTGCGCCGAGAGCGAGGCCTCGCGCATCACCGTGCCGGCATCGACCGTCAGGGCCTGCAGATCACCGCCTAGCGTGGCGTTGGCTGACAGCGGTTCATCGCTCACGACGGTCTCGAGCAGCGCGTAGGCGGCCACCGGATAGGGGCGGGTGTCGCCAACCGTGCCATCCACCGACAGCGTACCGAAGTCGCCGCGCAATCCGAGCTTGTCGATCGTCCAGGTGCGCCGGTCGTAATGCAGGGTCACTGCGAGGTCGGTCAGAATCGTCGGCTCGCCGCCTGTTTTACCGGACGACGCGCCCGACGACTCGCTCTTTGGCGGGATGCCTGCTGTCCGAAGCACCAGACGATCGAGCCGCGCCTGCCGGATGTCGAGAGCGATCGGCAGCTTGAGCGAATCGGGCAGGGTGGCTGGCGCATCCGACGGCGTTGTCAGCACCTCGACCTCGCCGATCGCGAGCTCGCGAACAACAAGCGCCCGACGCAGCACCCCAGGCCAGTCAAGTGACAGCCGCGCATCCTTGACGGTCACCTTCTGGTCGGCGTCCGACCAGACGATGCGCCCGGCGCGCATCTCGCCAAAGGGCGAGCCGTCCGGCGCATCGATCGCGAGCCGCCCACCCGAATGCTTGACCGCCTGAGCCGCGATCATGCTCAGCAGTGCGCCGCTGCTTGCGTAATGCGAGGCGGCCATCAGTGCCGCGGTCGCCACGGCGAACAGCACGGCCGCGACCCACCAGCGGCCCCGACGCGCGGCCTGCGACGGTGCCTCAGTCACGGCCTCAGTCACGGCCTCAGTCACCGCCTTGTCGTCAGATGGGTTTGCGCTCGGATCGTTGGCCATCAGAACACCACGCCGATCGAGATATAGAAGCGCCACTGATCGAGCGTCGCGCCGCGGGCGAGGTCGATATTGAGCGGGCCGACCGGCGTGCGCCAGCGCGCGCCCACCCCGTAGCCGACATAGGGCCGCAGCGCATCGAGCGAATTGGTCGCGGTGCCGAGGTCACAAAACACCGCGGCAGCCCAGTCACGACTGATCAGATGCTGATATTCGGTGCTGGCGGTCCAGAGGTAGCGCCCGCCGAGCGTCGCCTGTCCCTCGGTGACCCCGATGCTCTGGTTGGTATAGCCGCGGATCGACTTGCTGCCGCCGGTGCGAAACAGGTTGGCCGAGGGAATGCCCTGGCTGGAGTCGGCCGCGACCGCGCCGAGTTCGCCGCGCAGCACCAGGCGTCCGAACTGGTGCTGTTGCAGATCCTCCAGCGGAATCAGCCAGTAACCCAGGGTATAGACCCGCGCAAAACTCTGGGTCGAGCCGACCGCTTGCGAGGCGGCAGAGGTCTGCAGCGTGAAGATGTAGCCGCTGTTGGGCGCCAGCGGCGAATCGAGGCTGCGACGGGTCCAGGCCCAGCCGAAGACAGTTGCGGTATTGATGTAGTTCTGCTCGTCGGTGGCGCTGTAGACCACGTTCTGCTGCTCGTGCTGGTATTGCATCGAGTAAGTGAATTCGTTGTCGCCCACGCGATGCGCCCGGGCCAGCACCAGCGAGGCGGCATCGACCAGCTCGTTCTGGATGTTGCGATGCTCGGCGCGCGCGCCCACCTGCCAGCGCCATCCCTCGAGATCCTGCGGCCAGTCCCAGTTGCTGTAGGCGACCTGACGCTCGACCTCGAGCGTCACGCCGGTCAGGCTCTGGATGCCCAATCCGCCGACATTGCGGTTTTCGAACGCGGCCAGCACGTTGAAGCCGGCATCGGCGTCGTAGCCGCCGCCCAGCGCAATCCGCTTGGACTGGCGCTCGACCACATCGACCCGGATCGGCACTTCCTGCAGTTCGGGATTGCGCGTGAGCGCAGCGGTATCAGGCCGCACATTGACCGTGGTGAAATAGCCAGAGCCGTTCAGGCGGGTCTGCAACTGGATGATCTGGCGCACCGAGTAGGGATCACCGCGCCTGAAAGTCGTCAGCCCCTCCACGGTCACCTCGGGATAGCGCTCCAGACCATTGATGATCACTTCGCCAAAACGCAGCGGCGCGGCCGACTCGATATCGACGCTCAGACTGGCCGTGCGCCGATCGACATCGACCAGCGCTTCGCTGTCATGGATTCGCGCCCGCAAGAACCCGGCGTCTCGCAGCGCCGCCAGCACTTCGCGCTTGGCCCGCTCCCAGTCGGGCGACCGAAACGCCTGACCCTCGGAAAGCAGCCACTCGCGCGTCAGACGCGCGCGCAGATCATCAAACTCCGGGCTTGCCACCTCGCCGCTGAAATTCAGCTTGATGGTGTCGACCAGCGTCCGCGGCCCCGGTATCACCTCGACCCGTGCGCCGCCCTTGATTTCGGCCACCTTGATCTGCGGCGAAAAATAGCCTTCGGCGGCGAGCAGCCCTTCGACCTCCTCCGGCGCGCGGGCGACGAAGAGCGGCAACTGCGAGGGATCGTAGTCGGCACGCTGGCGCCAGCGACCGAGCAGCGTCGATTCGCGGATCTGCCGATCAAGCGGCGACGGCGCATCGACCTCGAGACCGTATTGCGGCGCGACCACGCCATTTGCCGCATCGGCGTCCTTCGCCGGCTCGCCGAAGAATCGACCAATCAGCGGCAGCCTGGAAAGCGGATTGGCAGGCGGCGGTGGCGCGGTGTCGAGCTCCTGCGCCAGAGCGCCAGAGCCAAGTACCAGGAACGCAACAGTGAGCAGCGCTCGCAGCACCCTGCACCCGCTGTCAGATCACGATCGTCGGCGCATCACCTGCCGCTCGCGCGGCGATCTTGCCGATCACGCAGGCGGTCTCGCCTGCGGCCTGCAGATGCGCCAGCGCACCCGGGGCATCGCCCGGCGCCACCACAATCACCATGCCGATGCCGCAATTGAAGACCCGATGCATTTCGGCGTCGGCGACCTGGCCGTTGCGCTGCAGCCAGTCAAAGAGCGGCGGCATCGTCCAAGCATCGCGATGCAGAATAGCCTGACAGTCGTCGGGCAGCACCCGCGGCACGTTCTCGACCAGCCCGCCGCCGGTGATATGGGCGATGCCCTTGACCGGCACAGCCGCAACGAGCGACAGCACCGGCTTGACGTAGATGCGAGTGGGCGCCATGACCGCGTCGGCAAAGCTGCGGCCGCCGAAATCTGCCTGCAGCGCGGGCGCATCGAGCGCGCCATGGGCCCGCTCGATGATTCTGCGAACCAGCGAATAGCCATTGGAATGGATGCCACTGGAGGCCAGGCCGATCACCACATCGCCGGGCACGATCGAACGACCGGTGATGATCAGGGACTTCTCGACCGCACCGACCGCAAAGCCCGCCAGGTCGTATTCGCCATCGGGATACATATCGGGCATCTCGGCGGTTTCGCCGCCGATCAGCGCGCAGCCCGCACGGCGGCAGCCTTCGGCGATGCCGGCCACGATGCGGCGGCCGGTCTCGACCTCGAGATGGCCGGTCGCGTAGTAGTCGAGGAAGAACAGCGGCTCGGCGCCCTGGACCACGATGTCGTTGACGCACATCGCCACCAGGTCGATGCCGACCGTGTCGGGAATGCCGGCCTCGATCGCGACCTTGAGCTTGGTGCCGACGCCATCGGTGCCGGACACCAGGATCGGGTCCT
>CAIKZV010000745.1 GCA_903831925.1 uncultured Burkholderiales bacterium | reverse complement strand
TGCCTTGAGCGCCGGCACCCTGCTGGACATTGGTGCCGAATCCACCCGAACCGGCCCCGCCTGTGCCGCCGTCGCCGGCCAGCACCGAGCGCAGAACACCCACCAGCCGCACCGCCTCGGCATTGCGCAGATAGACCACGCGAATGTTGCCGGACTCGCTCGATGGCTGATCAAGGCGGGCGATGAGTCCTTTTGCCAGATTCATGCGGGCGGCACTTGACGATCGCAACAAGATCGCGTTGATGCGGGTATCGGCAAGCAAGGTCACCCGCTGCCCGGGATCGACCACCGCGCCGGGGGTGCCGCCGGCCCGATTCGGGTCGTCGAGCAGCCGTGAGACCTGCAGCGCCACGTCGCTGGCCAGCGCATGACGCATGGCCACCACTTCGACCTCGCCGGCCACCGGGCTGTCGAGGGTGGCGATGATGCGGGCAAGCCGCTGCAGATTCGAGGCGTAATCGGTAATCACAAGCGAGTTGTTGTTCGGATAGGCGACGATGGTGTTGTTCGGCGCGATCAGCGGGCGCAGCACCGGCACCAGATTGCTCGCCGACTCATAAACCAGCCGGAAGACCTGGGTGACGATCTGCTCGCCGCTGGCCTGCGGACTGCGCCCGGCATTGACCGGCCCCGACTGCAGCTTGGCATCGGCCTCAGGCACCACCCGCGAGATCGACCCGGTCTCGACGATGGCAAACCCCTGCAGTCGCAGCGAGGATTGAAGCAGCTCATAGGCCGCCTGCGGAGACACCGGACGCGCGGTCTCGACGGTAATCTTGCCGCGCACGCGCGGATCGATGATGAAGGTCCGGTTCAGCAGATGGCCGAAGGCACCGACCACCGAGTCGATATCGGCATCCTTGAAATTGAGGGTGATCGGCTGCGAGCCGCCGGAATTGATATCGGCCGCCGACACCATGCCGGGCCCTGCGGCGATCGGCCCGAAACACACCATGGCGAACGCAAGCAGCCGCACCATGAAGTGCGCGAGGCGGCTGAATGCCGGACGCTGCTGCTCGACGAAAATCAATCAGGCTCCAATCTTGATGATGGTTCGCTCACCTTCGCGGCGACCCAGCAATCCCAGTAGCGGCGAAAGTCGAGCCCGCTCGGGTTCATCGGCCTGCGCTTCCGCGGTAAAACGCAAACCCGAACGCGAATTCCAGACCCCGCTGCCATCAAGGCGCAACGGACCTGACAGTGTAGACATAGTCACCTTGGCTTGCTCGCCGGATCCGACCGCCTCGATCCGGTAGGCGCCCAACGGCCGAACCGGGGTGAGCGCAGAGGCAACCTGCGACAGCTCGATCGCAGCACGACCTTCAAACCGTCCACTGCGAAGTGTCATGTTTTCCCAGGACACCATCAGCGAGCCCGTCGGCCGGATTGTATTCCACGGCGACCCCAACCGGTCGAGGGCGACCTGTGGCAAACGCAACTCACCGGGCGTGGCTCGCAACTCGCCCGCGCGGCCGGTCAGGATCACCGGCTCACGCATGCTGTCGTGCTCGATCCGGGCATCAAGCACGCCCACCAGCAGCGACCAGGGTGAGATCTGCCAGTCAAAAAACCCCGGAATAACCACCCCCGGCACGCTCGCCGCCATGTCCGCCGGTGCGTCGGCACTCGCTTCCCGGACGTCGGCCAGCACCAGCCTGCCCCTGCCCCGCCAGATCGTGCCGCTGGCATCGGCCAGCCGGACCCGCCCGGCCGTGAAGCGCTCCAGGGCCAGATCGGCAAAGCTGGCCGGCGCCTGCCATAACACCACACCGGCAACCGTGAGCAGGCCTGCCATTGCCATGGCGATGATCCAGCCGGTGCCAATGCCGACACCTGTTCCGAGCCCCCCCGGCCTGCGGGCACGCCAGGATGGCTTGCCGGAAAGACTCGCGCCGGGGCGACTCACGGCCCGCGCTTCGGCACTTCAAGCGTGACGCGAACGCTCACCAGACCGGGGGCCGATTCGCGTTCGAGCGCGACATCGACCGCTCGCAGCCGAGTCTCACGCAAGGCCGAGTCAAACCAGCCGAGCCAGCCGGCAAACGGCACGCCCTTGAAGCGCAGATCAATCAGCTCACCGGCAACCGTCAGCTGGGTCATCGATCCCTTCAGACCGGCCGCCGCAATCGACTGCTCGAGCGCAAGCTTGAGCTGCTGCGGCGTCTCGGCGGTCTGGCTGGTCTGGCCGGCCAGTCGTTGCGCCTCGCCGGCCAGGCCTTCCATCTGGGCAAGCTGGCCGCGCAGCTGAGGCAATTCGGCCTGCAGGCGCTGGCGCCCGACCCAGGCCGGCTCAAATGCCAGCAGATAGGCCAGCACCATGAGCACGCCGGCACCGCCATAGCCGAGCATCCGCCTCTCGCGAAGCTGCAGAGACGACCACCAGCGCAGAAGCTTTTCAATCATGACGACCGCCGCTCACCGCTGCACCCCGACCACAGCGGTCGGATCACGTTCATTGTCGAACTGCAGCCTCAGCCCGGCCTTGGCACAGGCATCGCGCAGCGCTTCGCGGGCCGCACGGCCATCGACCCGCTGCGTCTGAAAGCGCAGCTTCAGACGCCCCTCGCGATACTCCGCGCCGGCAATCGCGTCGATGCCGGCCGGCCCCAGGGCCTGGCCGAGCTGCGCCATCAGCGGCACGAAATCTTCCGGCCCGCTCTGGCCGCTGCGCGCCCGCAGGTCGGCGATCTGCCGGTTCATCTGCAGCAGCGGATCGACCACCACCTGCGCCGTCGGAAATGCACTGCGAAACGTCGATTCGAGACTGCGCCGCAGGGCATCCTTTTCGCGCCCCATCTGGATCCAGTGCAGGTTCAGGCCGATCAGCCAGGCGAACAGACAGGCGCCGGCAATCGCCATCGGCAGTCGCCAGGCGCGGACATCGAAGGCCGCCAGCATCCGCCGCGAGGCCGCCACACGACCCGACAGCAGATCAATCCCGCCCTCCTCGGGCGGCAGGATCGGTGCAATCTCGAACGGCAACGCCAGACGGTCGGCGGCGCGCTCAAGCGGCGCATGCCAGGCGGTGTTGTCGACCCAGGCCGACAGACTTTCAGGGCGAGCGCCGCCGGCGATCGCCGCCTCAAGCAACCCCACCACCGACTCGGTCCGCAGGTCGACATCGTCCGGGGCGCCCCAGCCGAGCCCCTGCAAGGGGCCGGTTCGCAAGGCGATGCCGCCGCGCACACAGCCGATCGACCAGACACCCGGGCGCCAGGGCAGGGTCAGCTGCGCCGGCCAGGCGGCTCTCACCTTCATGCCGCGGCGCTCGAAAGCGCCGACCGTGAATTCGAGCCAGGCCCGATCGATGACCGCAATCAGCCGTCGCCCTGAATCGAGCGGGGGGCCGATCACAAAGGCGCAGGACGCCGCATCCTGCAGCAGCGAATCCTCGACGATATTAGGGACCGCCTGCGCCAGGCGCGCGCCGGAGAGCATCGGCACCTCGGGCATCAGCAGCGTGACGTCGCGGGCATCGAAGATCAGCTGCACCTGCGTCGTGCCGGCAAGCCCGTCGAGCGAGACCTTCTCGATCGCACTGCCCGCAGTCTGGCCGCCCCGATATGCGAGCAGAAGCGCCTCGGTGCCGAAGGCGCGTTCACCGTCACTGCGCGGCGGCAGCCAGACGACTGCCCTACCTCGCTTCATCGGCGCAACTGCCATACCACCTCGACACGGTCGCTTCCACGCTCCAACAGGGTCTCGCTCTGCGATTCGACTCGGTCGTAGCGTATCACCCCGGTCACAATGAAATAGGCCGAGCCGACCGCCAGCATTTCGGGGCTCAGCACCGGTTGCCCCTCGATATCGGCCGACACGTCCCCCAGCGTTCGATAGAAGGTCCGCTCACGGCGCGCCACAAATCGGCGCGCTCCCGACAATTCCATCGTCGGGATCACCGCCGCGATCACCTCGGGCGGCGCGGTATTGATGTTGACCGTGGTCGCCCTCGGCAGCACGGTCACAAAGGGCTCGAGTGCTTTAACCGTCACCAGGTCGACGCCCGGGATATCGAGCAGGTCGGCCAGCCGCAGCACCGGCTCGCGCGCAGGCGGCACGACCCGACCCTCCAGCACCCGCGGCGCCGACTGCAGAACCCGGTCGACCACCAGATCGGCCGCCGACTCAGGGCGGCCCACCAATGACAGCAGCTTTCGCAGCGCGGCCACATGCGGCGCCGATGCCGCGCCATTGGCGCCGACGAGCGAGTTCAGGTTGAACAGCGCCTGGGCATCAGCGATCTGTCCGGCGAGCATCGCCTTGCGGGCGCCTTCATCGAGCTTGGCGCCGGCGGTCACGGTTTCATCGAGGCGGGGGTCGACCACCGGCACCGCCCAGGGCTCGCCCAGATGATCGACCGCACCGGCGCGCTGATCGGCCCGCAGAATCACCTTGGCCCAATCGACCGCAGCCCGTTCGATCCAGCGGCTTTGCGACAGCGCCAGTCGATTCTCGATCGATCGGACCGCCACATGCTCGCGCCAGAACAGCCCCGACACCACGACCGCGGCCAGCG
>CAIKZV010000744.1 GCA_903831925.1 uncultured Burkholderiales bacterium | reverse complement strand
CCGACCGTGATCGATTGCGGGCGCTGCTGACGGTCTGTCGCGATGCCACCGCCGAGATAATGGACGCACGCCCCCCGCCCTGGTCTGCGTACAAACCCCGGCCCTGGGGCCCGGGTCCTCCATCACGGTTCGGGGCGCGCTGCCCCTGACCGGGCAGCGCGAGCCCTGATATCCGACTGCTCTGAAGGGTTCAGATCGCGTGCGCGCCTCGACCCCACTGGAATCTGACATGAGCACGCAGGCGACAACCATTAGCAATTCATCCGAATCACGAACATCCGGCGATGGTGCTCCGGTGGCATCCGACGAGCGCTCGCTTGCGCAACGGGTCGCTCGCTTCGCCTTCCAGGATCGCTGGTTCGAGCGGATCACCGGCGGCTTCGCCGGCCTTGTCCTGCTGTCCATGTTCGGCATCATCGGATCGCTGATTTATCAGTCGATGCCGGTTTTTTCCAAGTTTGGTGCGGGCTTTATTGCAAGCGCGACCTGGAGTCCGGCCGACGACATCTTCGGTGCAGGAATCGCGGTCTACGGTACGCTCGTCACCTCGGCGATCGCCATGCTGGTGGCCGTGCCGATCAGCTTCGGCATTGCGCTGTTTCTGACCGAGACCTGTCCGATCTGGTTGCGTCGTCCGCTTGGTACGGCGATTGAACTGCTCGCTGGCGTGCCGTCGATCATCTACGGCATCTGGGGGCTTTTCGTTCTTGCGCCCCTGCTTCAGCAATATGTTCAGCCGCTGCTGATCAAGACCGGTCGTCCTCTGTTTGCAGGCCCGCCGCTTGGTGTTGGCATCTTCACCGCCGGCCTGGTGCTGGCACTGATGGTGATTCCTTTCACTGCATCGGTGATGCGTGATGTGTTCGATACCGTGCCGCCGGTGCTCAAGGAGTCGGCTTATGGCATTGGCTGCACCACCTGGGAGGTGGTCAGCAACATCGTTCTTCCCTACACCCGGGTCGGTGTGATCGGGGGCGTGATGCTCGGCCTGGGTCGAGCACTCGGCGAAACCATGGCGGTGACCTTTGTGATCGGCAATGCCAATCGACTGTCGTCCAGCCTGTTTGCACCGGGCAACTCGATCGCGTCGACGCTGGCCAATGAATTTGCTGAAGCTGATCCAATCCTGCACGTGCCGGCACTCTTTGCACTCGGATTGATTCTTTTCGTGATTACCTTCGTCGTACTCGCGTTGTCAAAATGGCTGGTTGCTCGCGCGTCCACCCGAGCTGGCGTTTGAGGGCCAAGCAATGAGCGAACTCAGTATGTCCGCTGCCGGCGCCCGGATCTATGGCCGCCGCAGGTTGACCAATTTTCTCGGGCTGGCCTTCAGCGCGGTCTCGGTGGCGATTGGCCTGGTGGGTCTGCTCTGGATCCTCTGGACGCTGGCCTCCAATGGGCTGTCGGCCTTGACGCCGGATTTCTTCTTCAAGAACACGCCCGCTCCAGGATCGGGCGGCGGCGGCATGGCCAACGCGATTGTCGGCAGCCTGATGATTGTCGGATTTGCGACGCTGATCTCGACGCCGATCGGCATCCTGGCTGGTGTCTATCTGGCCGAGTTCGGCAAGCAGAGCCGCTTCGGTGTGGCGACCCGTTTCTTCGTCGACATCATGCTGTCCGCCCCCTCCATCGTGGTGGGCTTGTTCGTGTTCGCTTTCGCGGTGGCCACGGTCAAGCATTTTTCGGGTTGGGCGGGTTCGCTGGCGCTGTCGCTGATTGCGATTCCGGTCGTTGTTCGAACGACTGAAAACATGCTCAACCTTGTGCCCAGCAGCCTGCGCGAGGCGGCGTTTGCCTTGGGCACTCCGCGCTGGAAGGTCAGTCTGGCGGTGACCTTGCGCGCGGTTCGCGGCGGTGTCGTGACCGGGGTCCTGCTTGCCGTGGCACGCATGATCGGCGAGACCGCGCCCCTGCTGTTTACCGCGCTCAACAATCAGTTCTTCAGTACCGACATGTCACGTCCGATGGCCAATCTGCCGGTCGTGATCTACAACTTTGCGATGAGCCCCTACGAGGACTGGCAGAAACTTGCCTGGGGCGGTGCTGCACTGATCGCCATCATCGTCCTGGCGATCAACATCATTGCGCGCGTTGCTTTCAGCAGCAAAGCGCAGTCCTGACGCACTTCAAAGAAGCGAGCTGAGCATGTCCTCCATCAGTATTGATATGAGCAAGTCGGTTGCCTCTGCCGGGTCTGGCGGGGCTGCAGCATCGACGCTCGATGCAGCACTGACCGTGCGCAATCTGAATTTTTTCTATGGCAAGTTCCAGGGTCTGAAGGACGTGTCGCTCGATATTGCCCGGGGTAAGGTCACAGCCTTTATCGGACCCTCGGGTTGCGGGAAATCGACGCTGTTGCGGACCTTCAACCGGATGTTTGACCTTTATCCCGGGCAGCGCGCAGAAGGCCAGATTCTGCTTCACGGCAAGAACGTGCTGGCCAAGGAGCAGGACATCAACCTGTTGCGCGCAAAGGTTGGCATGGTGTTCCAGAAGCCCACGCCGTTTCCGATGACGATCTACGAGAACATTGCGTTCGGTGTTCGACTGTACGAGTCGCTCGGGCAGCGAGATATGGACGATCGGGTTGAATGGGCGTTGCGCAAGGCAGCCCTCTGGGAAGAAGTGAAGTCCAAGCTGCAGCAAAGCGGCCTGTCTTTGTCGGGTGGCCAGCAGCAGCGTCTTTGCATCGCCCGGACGGTGGCGGTCAAGCCGGAGGTGCTGCTGCTGGATGAGCCGACCAGCGCGCTTGATCCGATTTCGACCACCAAGATCGAAGAACTGATCAACGAACTGAAGCACGAATACACCATTGCGATCGTGACCCACAACATGCAGCAGGCGGCCCGGATTTCCGACTTCACTGCCTACATGTATATCGGCGAACTTGTCGAGTTCGGAGAAACCAATCAGATCTTCATCAAGCCGGCGAAGCAGGCGACTGAAGACTACATTACCGGGCGATTCGGCTGAGTCGACAGATAGGCGAACCAGGAGATGCCCATGACCGAGCACACATACCGTCAATTTGACGCTGACATCGACTCCATCCGGAGCGCCTTCACCACGATGGGCGGCCTGGTCGAGCGGCAGCTGCTGCGCGCGATCGATGCGGTTCGCTATGGCGATCTGCGTCTGACGACTGCGGTCCTTGTTGACGAGCGGCAGATCAACCAGATGCAGGTCGAGAGCGATCTGCGCTGCAATCAGATCATTGCCAAACGCCAGCCGATCGCCATCGATCTTCGCGAGATCATCGGGGTGATTCACGGCGTCAATGATCTCGAGCGGATCGGCGACGAGGCCAAGAAGATTGCGCTCAAGGCGCAGCATTTTGTCGATGGCAACCTGCCGATTCCTTTCGATGCCGTCCTGCGCATGGCCGAAATCGTGGCCGACATGCTGCGCTCGGCAATCGACAGTTTCCTGCGCCAGGATCAGGCCGCCGCAGAAAGCCTGATTCAGCGCGATGTCGAGGTTGACGCCCTGCGTGACGAGCTGATCAGTCTGCTGATGAAGCGCATGAGCGAGGATCCGACGCGGGTGTCTGAAGCCCTGTCGCTGGTATTTGTCGTCCAGTCGCTCGAGCGGGTGGGCGACCATGCCAAGAACATCGCCGAATACATCATGCATGTCGTCTCGGGCGTCGACAGCCGTCACCCCATCCGTCAGGCTGCCGCCGGCCAGTCGTCCTGATCCGGTTTGCCGGCTGGCGCTGCTTGCCTGATAATCGAGGGCTTCGCCCGCCGGGGTGGTGGAACGGTAGACACAGGGGACTCAAAATCCCCCGTCAGTGATGGCGTGAGGGTTCGAATCCCTCTCCCGGCACCATCTGGCGTTGGCATCGCCCCGCCAGGCTTTGCGATCTCGATCCGAGCCGCCGCCCT
>CAIKZV010000743.1 GCA_903831925.1 uncultured Burkholderiales bacterium | reverse complement strand
GTCCCTGCGCTCGGCTGACATCAAGCTGATCGTCGATGGTTGCGGTGACATTGCACTGACGCTGGCTGGCTCCGATCACATTGCCTACTTCCACTTGTGGCCGCATGTCCGCTCCTGGCGGCTGGCGCATCCCGAGCCGACCCTGCGGTCGGTGCCCGATGTGGCAAATGTCGCCGCGCTGCTGTCGCAGGCCTGGTCGCAGATCAATGAGATGCCGGTGCAACCGATGCCGGCAACGGCTAATGGTGCTGCATCCAAGCCGGTCATCCTGCAACCGAGCATGAGCTGATGGGTAACGCCATGACCCAGTCAATCGGTCCGGTCACGCCCAAGAAAGCGCCGGATACGTTTCCGCGATTTGTGCTCTGGTGCGCGGGCGGGCTGATTGCGTTTTCGCTGATCAGCGTTGGTCTGGTCCGGATAACCGGAAATGGCCCCGATCAGATTCGCCAGTCGATGCCCGATGTCACCGCGCAGCGTGCACTGCGCTTTGAAGACCGGCCCAATGGCGGCGTCGCCATCATTGATGGGGCTAATGGGCAGGTCATCGCCGAGCTCACTGGAGAACAGGGCTTTTTGCGCGGTACGGTCCGCGCCCTGGCTCGCGAGCGTCATGCCCGCGGACTCGGTTCGGAAATGCCTTTCGAGCTGATCGCCCATTCAAACGGTCGACTCACACTGGTCGATCCGGCGACCGGCCAGCGCATCGATCTCGAATCATTCGGGCCCTCGAATTCAGGTAAATTCGAGCAGTTCTTGACACCGTCGGCTGCCGCCGCCAAATAACGCAGGACGCTAGTCATGTCGACCATGGAAGCCGTCACCACCTCCGAAGCTGCCGCCAGCAAAGCCAAGGAAGACACGCTCCTCAGCCCGAAGTTCTACACCACCGATTTCGGCGCCATGAACCGGCTCGACATCTCGCCAGTGCGGGCCGAATGGGACGCGATGATGGCCGAGTACGAGGGTGACAATAATCACGACCACTTCCAGCGCACGCCCGAATTCGTGGCCGAGGTCGAGGCGGTCTTCTCGAAAGTGTCGCCCGAGTTGCGCCAGGAATTCATCGACTTCCTGATTTCGTCGGTGACCTCGGAGTTCTCCGGTTGCATTCTCTACAACGAGATTCAGAAGAATGTCGAGAATCCCGATATCAAGGCGCTGATGCGCTTCATGGCTCGCGACGAGTCGCGCCATGCCAGCTTCATCAACCAGTCGCTCAAGGATCTCGGCATCGGGCTTGACCTGGGCAATCTCAAGCGCAACAAGGCCTATACCTACTTCAAGCCGAAGTACATCTTCTATGCGACCTATCTGTCGGAGAAGATCGGCTATGCACGCTACATCACGATTTTCCGTCAGCTCGAGCGCCATCCCGACAAGCGTTTCCACCCGATCTTCAAGTGGTTCCATCGCTGGTGCAATGACGAGTTCAGACATGGCGAGTCGTTTGCGCTGATCATGCGCGCCAACCCGCATCTGCTGCGCGGCGGCAATGTCTACTGGATCCGATTCTTCCTGCTGGCGGTCTACGCCACCATGTACGTGCGAGACCACACGCGTCCGATGCTCCATCACGCGATGGGCTTCGAGTCGACCGACTACGACTACACCGTCTTCCGGATCACGTCAGAGATTTCGAAGCAGGTGTTTCCGATCACGCTCGATATCGACAACCCGGCATTTCGTGCTGGCTTTGACAAGCTGCTCGCGGTCCAGACCGGTCTGACTGCGGCCAAGAAGCGTGGCGGGCTGGTGGGCCGTCTCCAGCAGGCTGCTTGGGCGGCGCGCGGTCTGGCGACGTTTGCACGGCTGTATTTCGTGCCCGTGGTTCACAACGAGCTGCCTTCGAATGTCCGCGCCGTTGCGGCGTGGTGAGTCGAAGACGTCCTCAGCTGATTCATCGAGGCGATTGCTGACATGCTCTCCGTTCCTGCCGCAGTCGTCTTTGCGGTGATCATCTGGTGGGCGAGTACCGGGTTGATCCTGATACTCGATGGCCTGCCACGCGGCACCTTCCGCTGGAGCCTGGTCGTCTCGACACTGCTGGCGGTGGCAGCCCTTTTCGGACTCGCCCACACCGCCAACCAGACCACGGTCTCGGGTGTCTATTGCGCCTTCACCTGCGCATTGCTGGTGTGGGGTTGGCACGAGCTGAGCTTTCTCACCGGCTGGATCACCGGACCACGCCGGATCGCCTCGCCGCCCGGACTGACCGGATGGCCCCGGTTTTCTCAGGCGGTGCAGGCGATTCTCTGGCACGAGATCGCCATTCTAGCTGCAGGCGCGGCCATCATTTCGATCACCTGGGACGCGCCCAACCAGATCGGCACCTGGACCTTCCTTGTGCTCTGGGCGATGCGCACCAGTGCCAAACTCAATCTGTATTTCGGTGTGCGCAATCTCAGCGAAGAATTTCTGCCGCCGCACCTGACCTATCTGCAGAGCTTTTTCCGCCGTCGCCCGATGAATGCGTTTTTCCCGTTCGCTGTGGGCATTGCGACGGTTGTGGTCGCACTGATCTTCATGAGCGCCTGCGATCCGGCGATCACGATTGACCAGTCGGTGGGACTGGCGCTGGTCGGCACGATGCTGGCGCTGGCGATCCTCGAGCACTGGCTGCTGGTGCTGCCCTTGTCGTCGACAGCGCTGTGGCGCTGGGCAATCCGACATCGCGACGCCGCCAAAGCCGACTCCGACACCACGATGTCCCGCCGCAGCGCATCGCCGGTGCTTGCTGCCGACGCCGCCTTGCCCGTCCTGCGCCCGCCGGCGACCTGACTCACCTCGACTTCAGCGAGCGATCATGCAGCTCTCGACCCCGCAGTTCACGACCCTGGCCGACGAACACCTCGCCCCGGTGCAGTCTGGTGACGCGGACCTGCCGATCGACGACGCGAAGGCCCTGCGCAGCCTGATGCAGGGTGGATCCAAGACCTTTTTTGCGGCGTCCTTGCTGTTGCCGCCAAGGGTTCGGGCACCTGCTACCGCGCTCTATGCCTTCTGTCGTCTGGCCGACGATGCGATCGATGACGGCGTCGACAAGGCCGGCGCCTATCGCGATCTGCAGCGTCGCCTTGATGCGATCTATGCCGGGCGGCCTGAGGCGGTCGATGCCGATCGCGCCCTGTTGCCGGTGGTGCGTCAATACGGCATTCCGCGCGAATTGCTCGACGGTCTGCTCGAAGGGTTTCTCTGGGACGCCGAAGGCCGCCGCTATGAAACGCTGGCTGATGTGCAGTCCTATGGCGCCCGGGTTGCCGGGACGGTCGGCGCCATGATGGCGTTGATCATGGAGACTCGCTCGGCCGCTGCACTGGCCCGCGCCTGCGAACTCGGTGTGGCGATGCAGCTGACCAATATTGCCCGTGACGTCGGAGAAGATGCCCGTGAAGGTCGACTCTATCTGCCGCTGCAGTGGTTGCGCGAGGCAGGCATCGATCCTGAAGGCTGGCTTCGTGATCCGGTTTTCAACGATGCCATTGCCAGCGTGATCGAGCGTCTGCTCAAGGCGGCCGATGATCTCTACCATCGTGCCGAAGCGGGTATTGCGGCGTTGCCGCGTGATTGCCGCCCGGCAATCCGTTCGGCGCAACTGGTCTATGCCGAAATCGGCCAAGAAGTGCGTCGGCATGGCTTCGATTCGATCAGCCGCAGAGCGGTGGTGTCGGGCCGCCGCAAGCTGATGCTGATTTCGCGCGCATCGTCGGTTTTTCTGATGGCCCCTCGCGCGGCTGACCCATCGCCAGGCCCCTTGCCCGCGATTGCCTTTCTGGTCGATGCGGCCGCCGATACCCTCAGCGGGCGGCCGACTGCCCGCGTCGCCGGCAAACCCCGCCGCCGATCCTTCGATGAGAAGGTCGTCTGGGCGACCGATCTGTTCGAGCGACTGGCCGAGCAGGACCGTCTGGCCCGTTGACGCGGGCCTTGCGCAAGCGGTTCGAGCTGCGATGGACACCGCCTTGAAGCTGGTCGAGGTTGGCGTGATCGGCGCGGGCGTCGCGGCATTCTGCTGGTGGCAGTTTCGCGACCTCAGAATCGAGCGCGAGAAGGCGGCGTCGCGCGAGGCGGCGTTGGCCGGCCAGGCCGGCGATCCAGGCGTCAAGACGGAGACGGACGCTGGCGCCGGTGTGGTTGCACAGGTGAGCGCTGACGGGCGCCCCCCGATGCCGCAGCCAATGGACGCCTCGGGCGAGGGCAGTCGGCCTTTAGTCAGGACGGGCCGCCACCCATGAGCGCCGCGATCAAGACCATCCACATCGCCAGTGCCTGTCTCTTCCTTGGCAATGTGATCGTCAGTGGGACCTGGGCGGCGCTGGCCGAGCGCACGCGCGATCACAAGATCGTTCGTTTCAGCAATCGGTTGGTGCTCATCACCGATCTGCTGTTTACCCTCAGCGGATCGCTCGGCGTGGTCATTACCGGCTACCTGATGGCGGCGCCCATGGGAGGCGAAGCGGTCAATCCGTGGATCCGCTGGTCCTATCTGCTGCTCGGGCTCTCGGGGCTGATCTGGGCTTTTGTGCTGGTGCCGATCCAGCTCAAGCAGCGCAAGATTCTGGCGACGACCGACACGATCACGGACGAATATCTGC
>CAIKZV010000742.1 GCA_903831925.1 uncultured Burkholderiales bacterium | reverse complement strand
TGTTCAATGCCGACGTGGTCAGCACCAGGGTGTACCCGTCAGGCGCGGCCTTGGCGACCGCATCGGCACCAATGCTCCCACCGGCTCCAGGCTTGTTCTCGACCACGAACGGCTGACCCAGAGCGGCCTGCAGCGCCGTGCCGGATGTGCGTGCCGCGATATCGACCAGCCCTCCCGCCGGCCATGGCACCACCAGTCGCACCGGCTTGTCGGGATACTCACTCGCGCCGGCAGGCAGCGCGGCGGCCGCGACACACCCTGCGAGCGCAAAGACTGATGATCTGATGAGCCACTTCATAATGTTCATTCCTTGTGGGGTGAGGTCAATGCCTTGCCGAATCCAAGTGCGCGATGGGCCGTCATCGATCGCGATGCTTACGCGAGCGACTCAACGCGTCACATAGATCGGGCTCGACCAGATCAGATGCCCGTCTTCCTGGGTGAGGCAGACATAGAGGGCATTATCGACGCCTGCATTCAGGCGGATGCGACGCGTGAGCATAAGCTCCTTATGCCGATTCTCATCGGGCAGGCGAAAGACTCTGATCCGCCGACCAATCCCGCCGGCTTCAAAGACCCTGTCGTCACGACCGATCTCGGCAATATTGATGCGGCATTTCACCAGCGGCGTGTCGATGCTCAGCACCCCCGACTGCGCATCGCCCAGCCAGGCATCGAAGCCACCGAAGCCGCCAGTCGTCAGCGCACTCCATTCGAGTGCCTCAGGACTGGTCTGAACGATCTGCTTGTCCAGATTCCAGAGGTTGATCGGCGCAATGCGTTCGAAGCGATTGCCAGTCAGCGTGCAGCCGCCGTCCCAGACCGTCTGACGCCCGCGCCCGCGGTACTCCGATCCTTCCCAGATCACCCGAATGCGTCGACCGAGTTCCTTGTCGGCATACGGACGCCAGGTCTCCAGCACCTCGAGTCGGTTGCGGATCTCGATGCGCTCGATCGGCGCAGACGCCACCGCATGCACACTGAACCCGAGATGCTCGTCGACGGTATGCAGGATGTCGCCCATCATCGCGTCGCGCACCGGCTCAGCCGCGCTGGCACCGAGGTTCGGATCGTCGGCGTAGCGCTGTGCATCGCTGTCGAATCGCGCTTTCACATCCAGCATCATGCGACAGCCGGTGGTCGCGTAGTGGTGGCGCTTTCGAAGCGCATCGAAGAGCGCCTCGCGCGTCAGCGCTGGGGCAATCAGGCAGGACAGCCCGCCATAGGCGCCAAAGAGTGATGCGCCCGGGTGACTCGCGCCATGACGGCCTTTATGACCGTCGGAATTGGCCAGAATACCGATGCGATAGCCCTGCTCCATCGCGTCGTGGACCAGCCATTCAAAGGTCCCCCAGTCGGAATGAACCTCCACTGAGCGCTCGATGCGCAGATCGTGCGCCATCTTGATATCGGCATAGCGTCCGCCGATATGCGCAAACACCACGCAGTCCTCGTCCTTGAGTGCCTTGAAGAGATCGGTCGCACTGTTGGCGTCGGTCTCGAGATCCGACAGATCATCGAGCAGCGCATGGGATGAGCGATGGATCTGCCTGCCCTCCTGCATGAACATGACGTTGCGATCGCCACCAAGTCCGGTATTGCCTGACCACTCGTAACCCGGATAGATGATGAAGCGACCGTCTTCATTGAACTGCGCGGTCAGGCGGTTGAGCTCCTCCCAGAAGGGCGTGGTGATCTGAAAGTCGTTTCCCTGGTGGCTCATCGCATCGAGAAAGGCGCGATCGCGAGCAAACTCGATCAGCTCACGGGCCGAGTTGGTGCCAATCGTCTCCTCCGACTGCCCATGCAGATCGGCCCAGAAGTGCAAGAGCGGGGCCTGAGCCGCGATGCGCATCGGATTGCTGGTGCACAGTCGATCGCCTGCCGCGTTGAACACCTCGATTCGCACATCGCCGGGCTCGCTCACCGACAGATCCTCGAAGACCCGGGCATGCTCGCCGGGCTTCATCGAAAAACTGGCCGGCAGTCCATTGACCGGATGGCTCGAGCGCAGCGTGAAGGTGCCCTCAACCTGATCGCTCGGATTGCCCCATTTGTCTTCGCCCTTGAATCCCAGCCGAAAACGCTGGCCGCACTGGCGCAAGGTGGGGACGACTGCCTTCCAGAGCACAGGCGGGCCGGCCACCACCGAAATGACCGGCTGCACCGGCAGCGCGGTGTAGTGATAGGTTGCAAACGGATCAACCAGGACCCGAAACTCGAAGGTCGGCTCGCTGAAGGTCTGCACGCGCATCCCCGGCGAACCCTTCGAACGATCGCCGAAACGCACCGTGATGGTGTCGCCTTCGCGCAGAAACCCGCGGATGACGCGGATGAAGAGGGTCTTGTCCCACGGCCGGATATTGCGTTTGCCGTCGTACTGCACTTCCAGCACCGCGCCATTGGACGCTTCGACGGTCGTGTAGTTGGGCGCCGTCGGGTCGCTCCATTGTGGACGCCCCATATCGCTCGCAAACCGGTGCACGATCTTCAGCGAGCCGGTGTCGTCGACGCCGAAATAGCCTGCGGTGTAGACCAGCTCAAACGATTGAAAGGATCCCGCCTCGAAACTGCCTTCGGGCGCGATCCGGGCGTGCCCCATCCGTTCAGGGAAATAGTTCGAGTGCTGCATGGGTGGTAGGTCCTGTATTGGGTCGAATGCTGCTGTCAGGGACTGAACGCCTCGGAACGCCGCGCCAGAGCATCGGCAACATTGACCCTGCTGCCCACCTTGAAGGCGTACTCATACAGGTCGGCATGGGCGCAATAGAGGTCGTATTCAACCGGCGTGCCATCGGCCAGATACGACACCCGCTCCAGCGCCAGGATCGGCGTGGACGGTGGCATCCGGAGCAGCTTGCGGGTCTCGGGCGTCGAGGCCTGCGCGCGGATCGAGATATCGGCGCGCTCGATCTTGAGCTTCTTGAGGTTTTCGATGATGTGATACGACGTGTGCGTCGAGGCCATCTCGCGGCTCACCTTCCCGACGATCGGCGCAAGGTAGACCCAGGCCACGGCGAAGGGCTCGCCACCGCGACGATAGAGACGCTTCCAGCTCACCAGCGATTGGCTGGCGCAGCGCAGCCGCTCGGCGACCCGCTGCGGCGGCACTCGATTGTCGAATTCAAGCAGTTCGATCTCGGGATTGACCCCACCGGCAACCAGCTCGTCGTAAAAACCGCGCACATCGACCAGAGGGTGCTGAACCGGCGGCGCGGTCACGAAACTGCCCTTGCCCTGCCTTCTGACCAGCAATCCTTCGGTCACCAGCTGGATGACCGCCTGACGGGCGGTAATACGCGACACCTGGTATTGCGCCATCAGCGCCTGCTCGGTGGGAATGCTGTCGCCCTGCATGTAGGTGCCCCCTGCAATCGCCTCGCGCAGACGCTGCGCGAGCTGGCGATGCAGGGCGATCGGGCTGTCGCGGTTCAGCATGGCGACGAGATGAGCATGAGACTCACGGTCATTCGCCGAGCAGTTCCGGATTGTTCACCAGCGCAAGCGCACCGAAGTCGAGATCGCCATGACCTGCAGCGGCTGCCGCGGTGTAATAGCCCAGCACCGCCCGCGCCGCAGTGCTCGGCGTACCCAGGGCATCGGCCATCGCCACGACCAGCTTGTAGTCCTTGTGCGCGGCCGACAGCCTGAAATAGGGGGTGAAATCGCCTTTGAAGGCTTTTGCGACAAAGACATTTTGCAAGGGCCAACTGTTGGCCGCCGTCTGTGGCAAGGCCTCGCAAAAGATATCGAGATCGGCACCGGCCTTTTTCGCCATGGCATAGGCCTCGGAAATCAGCGCGCCATAACCACAGGACAACAGATTGTTGGCCAGCTTGATCGCCTGCCCGGCACCGATCGGTCCGCAATAATCGATCTTGCTGCCGATCATCGAGAGCAGCCAGCGCAGCGACTCGCAGGTATCGCGATCGCCCGCAACGAATAGCGCAAGCTCGCCGGCTGCGGCGGCAGTCGGCCCCTTGCCGACCGGACAATCGACAAAGCGGATATTCCGGGCAATGAGCGCCGCCTGAATCTCCCGAACTGCCTCGATACCGTCGGTCGACATGCCCACCACGGTCGCGCCCGCAGCCAGACCATGGATCAGGCCATCGGCGCCCAGAATCACCTGCCGCGATATCGAGGGATCCGGCAGCGACAGGAGCACCACATCACAGACCTCACCCAATGCGCGGGGCGAGGGCATCTGCACCGCACCGGCCGAAACCAGGGGCGCGAGCGCGCGAGCATCGACGTCGCTGACATTGAGCTGGCCGTGCTTTTTCAGAATGTTCATCGCCATGCCGCTTCCCATCAGACCGAGTCCGATGAAACCGATCCGGTTGCCTGAAGCCTTCGCCGAGGGCGATGCTGCCGCTGTCCCGTGTGCCGTACTCATCGAGGATCCGCCTTCTGTTTGAACAAACCGTTGATATAACGATATATAACGTTATTACTTAACCCTTGGTCAAGTCAAGGTCAGCCAGGCGAGCATGCTCAAATGCGGCTTGCTGGTTTCGCTCAGACAATGACCGAGCGACGAATGCCTGGCGAGGAACCCCTGACATGAGCCACTACAAAGACTGGTCCTTTCCCGATGTACTGGTGCCCAAGGCCAAAGATCTGAGCTTTGACCTCGATGCGCTGCTCGATTCGATCGTCGAACTGCGGGCCGATGTGCCCGAGCAGGCGTTCACCGCCAACACCCTGGGCACCACGCGCAGCGGCAGCGGCATCGTGCTCGACGATCGGGGCACGGTCCTGACCATCGGCTACCTGATCACCGAAGCGCAGTCGGTTTTTCTCACCACACGTTCCGGCCAGGTCGTGCAGGCCGTCCCACTCGCCTATGACCAGGCCACCGGCTTCGGGCTGCTCAAGGCACTCGGCCCACTTAAGGCAAGCTGGGTCCGTCGGGCAGACAGTCGTCGGTCGCACGTCGGCGATACCGTGTATCTGCTCAGCCATGGCGGGCAAACCCATGCGCTCAAAGCCCGCCTGGCCGACAAGCGCCCCTTTGCCGGCTACTGGGAATATCTGCTCGAGGCCGCGCTCTTTACGACACCGCCTCATCCCGAATGGAGTGGCGCCGGATTGTTCAATTCAGACGGCGAGCTGATTGGCGTCGGTTCACTGCTGGTGCAGCAGGCTATCGACGGCGATCCGGACGACAAATCCGGTCAGGGCAATATGTTTGTGCCGATCGACATCCTCGAGCCGATCCTTGAAAGTCTGATGACCACCGGTCAGAGCGGCCAGCCTGCCCGCCCCTGGCTGGGTCTGTATGCCGCCGAAGACGACAATCGCGTCATCGTGGGCGGCATTGCCGACAAGGGCCCGGCCATGCAGGCGGGCCTGCTGCAGGGCGATCTGATTCTCGATGTCGCAGGCACTCGCGTGCATTCGCTGGCGACCTTCCTGCGCGAGGTCTGGGCGTTGGGGCCGGCCGGCGTTGAGGTGCCGCTGACCCTTGGTCGCGAAGGCGAGTTGCTGAAACTGCGCGTTCGCTCGGCCGATCGCAATTCGATGATGTACCGGCCAACCGCGCATTGAGCGGGCGGTCTGAACTTTTTCCCTGGAATCAGAAATGCTGCCGCTTGCTGGTTACGCCGAACGCCTGTCCGCCCGTCCCGGAGAGACCCTGCGATTTCACGTCGCCAACGCGACCGGCCACCGCGTCGCGGCCAGTGTCGTGCGTGTGCTGTGTGCCGATCCGAATCCCGCAATCGGTGGCGTCAGAACCGAGCCGTTGGCACTCGATGTCGCGACACTGAGCGAACCGGGACCGCAAACGGTACCAAGTGGCTCCTATGCGGTCGTCGCGCGAGATGGCCTGCTGAATCACGGCCACGACTGTACGTTTTCGATTCGCATCAGACCGACACTCGCCCTGCCCAGGCGACAGGTCATCATGTCGTACCGAGACGCGCGCGGGCGCGGCATATCGCTCGAACTCACGCCAGCACTCACCCTGCGCGGCACAGTCGGGACAGTTGCAGGCGATTGCACGATCGACGCCGCGCAACCTGTTGCGCTGAATGCCTGGACCATCGTGACGCTGACCGTCGACGCCGAGAGGACACTCGTGAGCCTGTCGGCGACTCCGATTGCCGATCGGGCCGCTGCCCAGATCCTGAGCGTCAGCTTGCCGGCAGCACCAAGCTTGGCTGCCGGATCGAGCCATCTGAGCTTTGCCAGTGCAAGCGGCATTGCCCCGGTGGACACCTTCAATGGTCGCCTCGAACATCCGGTGCTTCTGGCTCGTACGGTCGCAGACGCCCATGAGATCGACGCACTGGCCAGGACTGCAGACGACGCCTGCATCGGCGCGTGGGATTTTTCGCGCGAGATGCACACCAGCCGCGTCATCGATACCGGACCGAAGGGCCATCACGGCGAGTTGATCAATACCCCGACCCGCGCGGTCGTAGGCTCGAACTGGACCGGCGAGGAACACTGCTTTCGCCACGCGCCCGAGCAATACGGCGCCATCCATTTTCATGATGATGATCTGGATGATTGCTGCTGGCCGGCGACCCATGCGATCACCCTGCCCGACGGGCTCAGAT
>CAIKZV010000741.1 GCA_903831925.1 uncultured Burkholderiales bacterium | reverse complement strand
GTCACCGCGGCAACCTCGGCCCGCGTGAAGTGCAACATCCTGCCCAAGCCGGTCGTCGCGCCGCCTGCGACCTTCGATGCGGTTCGCGACGGATTGGCGGATGTCTCTTACAGCGTGCACGGCTACACGCCGGGCCGCTATGTCTCCACGCAACTGGTCGAGCTGCCCTTCATGGGTGATTCGGCAGAGGTCACCTCGGTCGCCTATCAGCGCATCTACGAAAAATCGCTCGCCAAACTCGGCGAGCACAAAGGCCTGAAGGTGTTGGCGGTCTTCACGCATGGACCGGGCATCGTTTTCAATTCGAAGCGGTCGATCAATTCGCTGGCCGACATGCAGGGTCTGAAATTCAGGGTTGGTGGCGGCATCGTCAACGAAGTCGGCAAGGCGATGGGTGTCAATGTCACGCTCAAGCCGGCGCCCGAATCCTACGAACTGATGTCCTCGGGCGTGATGGACGGCGTGTTTTTTCCTGCCGAGTCGATCGAGTCTTTCAAGCTTGAAAAACTCGTGCGATACAAGACCACCTTCCCGGGCGGCCTGTACAACACCAGCTTTGCTTTCGTCATGAACGAGGGCACCTGGAACAAGATCGCCAAGGCCGATCAGGACGCGATCATGAAGTTGTCGGGTGAGACGGCTGCGCGTCAGTTCGGGCGCGGGTGGGATGCCGCTGATCGCCGCGGCAATGCCTTCATGCAGTCGAGCGGCGTGGTGATGCAATCGGCATCCAAGGCCTTTGTTGATGAGGTCAAGGGCAAGACATCGGCCCTCGAAGCAAAGTGGATTGCCGATGCCAAGGCCAAGGGGCTGGCCAATCCCGAGCAGGTCATCAAGGACTATCGCGCCGAAATCGCCAAGCAGTAACCGCGCTGCCTGGCTCCTGCCCATCTGATCGACTGTCTCGCCTGCGACCTGCCTTGCCGTGATCCGAGCACTTGAAAAAGCCCTTGGATGGCTGACGGCGAGCTGCCTGTTCGGCATGATGCTGCTGACCTTCGTCGACGTGCTGGGCCGAAAGTTCTTCGATCACTCCCTGCCGGGCAGTCTGGAGGTCACCGAGCTCCTCATGCTCGGGCTGATTTTTGCAGGCCTGCCCCTGACATCGCTGCGCGGCGAGCATGTCATCTTCGATCTGCTTGACCATCTTCTGCCGCAAGGGCTGCAGGCCGTGCAGGGCTTTGTTGCGAACCTGGTCTGCACGGCACTGCTGGCTGGTGCGTCCTGGCTGGTGTTCGTCCGGGCGGCTCGAACCGGTGTCGATGGCGATACCACTGCGCAGTTCCAATGGCCGATGGCGCCTTTCCAATACGCTGTCGGCGCAATGCTTGCGCTCACCGCGCTGATGCACCTGTTTCTGGCGGTTCGCCCGCCAGAACAGCAGGCCGACGACCCCACCGCTGGCGCGGTCTGATTCGCCGGGTGTCCTGAATGCTCGCCACGCTGCTCGGATTCGCAGGCATGTTCGCGCTGATGACGCTGCGCGTGCCGATCGCCTTCAGCATGGGCGTGGTCGGGCTGGTTGGCATCGGACTGGTGAGGTCGTGGCCTGCGGCCATGGCAGCGAGCACCACCGAAATTCTCGATGTTGCCAAGTACACGCTGTCGGTGGTGCCGCTGTTTGTGCTGATGGGCAACTTCGTGACCCGCGCGGGCATGTCGCGTGAGCTTTATGCGGCCGCCTATTCCTTCATCGGGCATCGTCGCGGCGGGCTCGCCATGTCGACCATCGCAGCGTGTGCAGGCTTTGGTGCAATCTGCGGCTCCTCGATTGCCACCACCGCCACCATGGCGCGCGTGGCCATGCCCGAGATGCGCCGCTTCAATTATCGCGATTCGTTTGCCGCGGGGTCGATTGCTGCTGGTGGCACGCTCGGCATCCTGATTCCGCCCTCGGTGATCATGGTGCTCTACGCGATCATGACCGAGCAGAGCATCGGTGCGCTCTTTGCGGCGGGTGTCGTACCGGGCTTGCTGGCAACCGGGTTTTATATCGCCGCTGCCGCGATCGCCACCGCGCGCAATCCGCAGCTCGGCCCCCCCGGCGAGCGCTCGAGCTGGGCGCAGCGCCTGCAGGCAATGCGCAATATCTGGGGCGTGCTGGTGCTCTTTGGCATTGTGATGGGCGGCATGTATGGCGGCTGGTTCACGCCGACCGAGGCGGCCGGCATCGGTGCAATGGGTGGTTTTCTGTTTGCGCTGGTGCGCGGCACGCTGACCGTGCCAGTGCTGGTCGACATCCTGGTGCAGTCGGCGCGCACGAGCGCGATGCTCTTTACCATCCTGATCGGTGCGTCGATCTTTGCGAGTTTTGCGAATTTCACGACCATGCCCCAGGACCTCAAAGACTTCGTCGAGCAGTTCCAGATCAATCCGATTCTCGTGATCGTGGCGATCTGCGCGGTCTATGTGATTCTCGGCACCGCGATGGAAGAGCTCTCGATGATTCTGCTGACGGTGCCGATCTTCTTCCCGCTGGTCACCCATCTGGGTTTTGATCCGATCTGGTTCGGCATTCTCATCGTGTGTGTGGTCGAGATCGGCATGATCAGCCCGCCGGTCGGCATGAATGTTTTTGTCTTGCGAAGTGTGTTGCCCGATGTGCCG
>CAIKZV010000740.1 GCA_903831925.1 uncultured Burkholderiales bacterium | reverse complement strand
TGCGCCAGACCGGCCAGCTCGACAACACCATCATCATGCTGACCTCCGACAACGGCGCGAATGCGGTGGCCGGCCCAGGTGGCGTGATGAATCTGGTGGGGCGCCGCGTCGGTGCAGTCGAAGATATGGCTCTCAATCAGCGCTTGCTCAAAGAGGGCAAGGTCGGCGGCGAAGACACTTACATCTGCTACCCCACCGGCTGGACCCAGGTCAGCAATACGCCTTACCGCTTTTTCAAGCGCACACCGATGGCAGGCGGTATCCGCGTTCCGCTGGTGGTTCACTGGCCGGCCGGTATTGCCGACAAGGGCACCCTGCGCAAGCAGTGGGTTCATGTCACCGATATCCTGCCAACGCTGATGTCTTTGTCGAGCGCGGCACTGCCCGAGGATTTCAAGGGCTATCGAACCCGTCCGCTCGATGGCCGAAGTTTTGCCAGCCTTCTCAACGATGCGCAGGCGCCATCATTGCGCGATCGTCAGTATTACGAACTGCAGGGCAATCGGGCCTATATCTCCGGACACTGGAAGATCGTCTCGCTGCAGTCGCCGGACAAGGCGATGGACATGCACAACTGGATGCTCTTCGATCTGGCCAATGACCCGGCCGAGATCACCGATCTGGCCGCAGACCATCCGGAAATCGTCGCCCGACTGGTGGACGAGTTCGATCAGGAGGCCGGTGCGAACTATGTCTATCCGATCGATCTGCGCGATGAGCGTCGCGGGCTTCAGTTGCCGCCCTATGAGCTTGACCGCGTGCTGCTGCCACGCGAATTTTTTCGCGCCGGTCAGTCGATTCCGTCGGTGGTCGTCACGCCGCTGATTGCCGATCGCAGCTATGTGCTGACCGCGCGCTTTGACTGGCAGCCGGGCAACGAAGGCATCATCTTCGCGCTGGGCGATCGGTTTTTCGGTCTGGTCCTCTTTGTTGAGGATGGCGCTTTGCACTGCATCTATCAGCAGTGGCACAACCCCAAGACACTCAGGCCGATTGCGCTGTCTGCCGGTGGCCAGCATTTCGAGTTTGATTACCGCGCAACCGGCGGGCGAAAAGGGCATGCGACGGTCTCGCTCAATGGCACTCGCCATCTCGAAGGGGTCGACTTGTCGCCGACGCTGCTGCGGATTCCGAGTTGCGGCATGAGCATCGGTGTGTCGCGACGTCTGGCGGTTAGCGAGCGCTACGAGCATCGCCGCGCATTTGAATACGGCGGTCAGATCGATCGGATTCGGATCGAGCCTGGCGAGATGGCACCGGGCAGCATGGTCGAGCCGAGCGAAGCCGCATTTCAGGCGAAACTGCGTGCTGCAGCGGCAGCGCAGGCGCTCGCGCCGGACTGAGATCATGATGCAGACAGGCCGCGAAGCCGGTTGATCATCGACAGACAGGACAGGAGACCGATATGACTTATCAGATAATCAAGGTGCGGCAACTGGGTGGTGCAGGCGGCGCCGAAATTACCGGTGTCGATCTGGCCTCAGCGGATGACGAGGCGATCGCTGAAATTCAGCGTGCGATTCATCAGTTTCTGGTGGTGACCCTGCCCGATCAGCCGATCGATGATGCGCAATTTGCGCGATTTACTTCGCGTTTGGGGCCTTTTGGTCTTGAGCCTTTTGTCGAGGGTGACACGACGCATCCCAACGTGATTTCGGTGATCAAGGAGGCGGATGAAGTCCGGCGAATGAATTTCGGCGGCAACTGGCACAGCGACTGGAGTTTTCTCGAAACTCCGCCGAGCTACACCTTGCTGCATGCCCGCGAATTGCCGCCTTTTGGTGGCGACACCCTGTTTGCCAATCAATACCTTGCCTTCGATTCGCTGTCCCCGGGAATGCAGTCGCTTCTGAAGGGCATGCAGGCGGTCCACAGCGCGCGCCGCCCTTACGGCCCCAACAGCCACAATGCCAATGGCGGGCACCTCCGATCGATGAAGGTCAAGACCGGCCCCGAGGCGATGGCCGAGTGCCTGCACCCGATCGTGCGCACGCATCCGGCCACTGGGCGTGATGCGCTCTTCCTGAACCGGGTCTATGCGATCCGTCTCGCGGACATGACCGAGGCCGAGAGCGCGCCTTTGCTGAATTACCTGACCGAACATTCGGTGC
>CAIKZV010000739.1 GCA_903831925.1 uncultured Burkholderiales bacterium | reverse complement strand
CTGGTTACCAGGTCGAGGCCGTCGAGCCACCCGACATGGCTGAAGCCGCCAGCCTGTGGTCGCTGATAGCAGACAACGAGGCGCGGCTGGCGATGGGGCCGCTGGTCGAGCGTCTGGGCGACGACGCGATCAAGTTGGCTTTCCGTGCGATGACGCGGCACTCGCCAGTGCTCGATGCCGAGGGCTACTTCCGCGCATTGGCCCGGCGCACCACGCTGCTCCGGCGCTGGAATGCCTTTCTGCAGGATTACCCGCTGGTGCTGGGGCCGCTCAGTGCCGAGCCGCCGTTTGCCTGGGGGCTGGACGTCGAATCGCCCGAGAGCATGGACCGCATCCTGCGCGCTCAGCTGCCGCAGTTCAGCGTGCCGCTGCTCGGCTTGCCGGCAATTTGTGCGCCGGCCGGCTCGGTGAACGGGCTGCCGATTGGTGTGCAACTCACCGGCGCGCGATTCCGCGAAGACATCTTGCTCGATGCTGCCGAGGTGCTCGAGGCCCGTCATCCCTGCGCGGGGCCGATCGACCCGGTGTTCGCTGCCTGACGGGGCGCCAAACCCTTGCAGTTCCGGCCGGCAGGCCTGGCCTGACGGACCATCGTTCACTTCTTTGTCCTGGAAGACCAGCATGAGCACCTCCTCGGAACTCGGTTCGATCATGAAGCCGGCCTCCGGCCACACCTGCGGCATGAATCGCGCGATCTTCTTCGCGCTGGATTTTTCGGACCAGGCTTCGTTCGACGACGCGGCGCGCGGCCTGATCGGCAGCATCCCGGATGCGCGCATCCTCGGTGCGAAGGGGCAGGTCGTCTGGGACATGTCCTCGTTCAGCTTTCTCGAGGACGAGAGCTCTCCCGATTCGGTCAATCCGAGCCTGTGGCGCCAGGCGCGCCTGAATCGGTTGCACGGCCTGTTCAAGGTCACCGATCGTCTGTACCAGGTGCGCGGCTTCGATCTCGCCAACATGACGATCATCGAGGGCGACAGCGGCATCGTCATCATCGACCCGCTGACCTTCACCGAGAGCGCGAGCGCGGCGCTGGCGCTGTACAGCGCCCATCGCGGCGACCGACCGGTGCGGGCAGTGATCTATTCGCACAGCCATGTCGACCACTACGGCGGGGTCGAAGGAGTGATCACGCCTGAGCAAGCGGCCAGCGGCGAGGTGTTGGTGATCGCCCCCGACGGTTTCATGAAGGAGGTGATCTCGGAGAACATCCTCGCCGGCGTGCCGATGCGACGGCGCGCGATGTTCCAGTTTGGCCCGACGCTCGAGCGTGGTGCGCGCGGGCATGTCGACAGCGGTCTGGGCAAGGTCACCGGGCGTGGGTCGGTGAGCCTGATCGCGCCCAACCGGATCATCACCGACCCGACCGAGACCCTCTGCGTCGACGGCATCGAGATCGTCTTCCAGCTCACGCCCGAGACCGAAGCGCCCGCCGAGATGAATTTCTTCTTCCCGCAATTGCGGGTGCTGAACCTGGCGGAAAACGGCTGTCACACGATGCACAACCTGTGCCCGATCCGTGGCGCCAAGACCCGCGACTCGCTGGCCTGGTCGAAGTACCTGGACCAGGCACTCGACGCCTTCATTGACCGCACCGACATCTGCATCGCACAACACCATTGGCCGACCTGGGATCAGGGCAAGGTGAGACGGTTCATCGAAGAGCAGCGCGACCTGTACCGCTACCTTCACGACCAGACCTTGCGGCTGATGAGCCATGGCCTCACGCCGCACGAGATCGCCGAAGACTTCACGATGCCGGCCTCGTTGCAGGGCAGCTGGCACGCGCGGCCTTATTACGGCGCGCTTGCACACAACGTCCGGGCGGTGTATGCGCACTATCTGGGGCCTTACGACGGCAACCCGGTCAACCTCAATCCGCTGACACCACAAGGCGAGGCGATCAAGTATCTGGAGTACAT
>CAIKZV010000738.1 GCA_903831925.1 uncultured Burkholderiales bacterium | reverse complement strand
GCGTGCCCTGCAAGACACCCCTGCAATCGCTTGCACCCGGTGCCTTTCGCAAACCGGCGGCCTGAGCATGGCCGACCTTGCAGTCAAGCCTTTCGCGGCGACTCAGGTGCAGCAGGTGGTCATCCTGCATCCCGGCGACGTGGTCTGCGGCGAGCGCGGCGACCGGCTTGAAACGCTGCTCGGCTCCTGTGTGGCGATCATCCTGACCGACCCGCGACGCACCTGCGGCGTCATGTGCCATATCGTTCATGCTGGTCGATCAACCGCGACAACACCTGCCAATGCCGCCTATGCCGATGTCGCCCTGGCGACGATGTACCAACTGCTGCGCGAGCGCGGCATCGACCCGATGCAATGCGAGGCCTATCTCTATGGCGGCGGCAACATGTTTCCCGACCTGGTCACCCATGGCCATGTCGGCGAACGCAATGCCCGCTGGGCCTGCGATGCGCTCGCCGAAGATGGCGTGCGCGTGCTGGCGCAGGATCTTGGCGGCTGCGCCTATCGACGCTTGTCCTGGACGGTTGGTATGGACGCACCGCAAGTGACATCCGTCCCGGTCTGAGGAACTGCCATGGCCATCAAAGTCTATGTCGTCGACGATTCGGCGGTGGTTCGCCAGACGCTGCTCCATCTGCTCCAGGGCGATCCCGAGATCGAGCTGGCAGGCAGTGCGCCCAACCCGCTGATTGCGGGTCCGGCCATCGCAAAAAATCGTCCAGATGTGCTGCTGCTCGACATCGAAATGCCGGGGATGGACGGCCTGACCTTCCTGCGACAGCTCATGGCCGAGTCGCCGATTGCCACGGTGATCTGTTCGACCCTGACCACCGATGGCAGCAAGGCCGCGCTCGAAGCCCTCTCTGCCGGGGCGGTCGCAATCGTCGCCAAGCCCCGACTCGGCCTCAAGCAGTTTCTCGAGGACTCGCGTCGCGAACTGATCCAGACCCTCAAGACCGCCGCCCGCTCCCGCCCTCGCGCGAGCGCCGCGGCGCGTCCGGCAGCGCCAGGCAATAGCGGCCAGACCGCACGCCCGGTCATCGCCGGTCTGCATGCCTTGTCGGTCAACAAGCCTGTTGTGCTGGGCAGCTCCACCGGCGGCACGCAGGCACTCGAACTGGTTCTCACCGAACTGCCTGCCGATGGCCCCGGCATTGCGATCGTTCAGCACATGCCGGAACGCTTTACCGAAATGTATGCCGCCAGGCTCGATGGCCTGTGCGCCATGAACATCCGCGAGGCCAAACACGGCGACCGAATCGAGCGTGGCGTCGCGCTGATTGCCCCGGGAGGCAAGCATCTTAAGGTGCGCAAACAGGGCGGCCAGTATTACGCCGAGGTGTTCAGCGGCCCGCCGGTCAATCGCCACTGTCCTGCAGTCGACGTGCTCTTCAAGTCGATGGCCGAATGCGCCGGCCCGGACGCGCTGGGCATCATCATGACCGGCATGGGCGACGATGGCGCCCGCGGGTTGCTTGCGATGCGACAGGCAGGTGCCCGCACCATCGCTCAGGATGAAGCCAGTTGCGTGGTCTTCGGTATGCCCAAGGAAGCGATTCGCATGGGCGCCACCGAATCCGTGATGCCGCTGGAGCGGCTCGCCGGCGAAATCCTTCGCTTCGATCGGCGCGGTTGACCGATCAGCCGCAGGCCACCTTTTTCGGCGCCGCCTGCTCGCGGGCATTGGCGCGCTCGGTCAGCCTGACGCGGCAATCGAGCGACTCGAAGGCCGGCAACTTGAACTGGACCCGACAGCGGCAGTCATCCTGGTTCGTCGGATCGACCCAGGACGGCTCGCACTGGCCGCTGCCGCTGAGCTGCTTCACGCTGCACTCCGAGCGATGATGCCCCGGTGTGCAACGGCGCCCATAGGTCACGCCCTTGTTCTCGCCAAACGATCGACCGTCGACATGGGCCAGGGCTTCTTCGATCGTGCGCACCGGGGTCGGCATCACCGGCGCAGGTGGCGGCCTGACAGGCGGCGCAACGTCGATGACCACCAGTGCTGTCTGCCCATCCCTGGCCCGAACAATGATCTGGGCATCGTCCTCGCTCAACTTCAGGGCAGCAGTGTCGAGCGTCAGCAGACGACCCGATTCCCCGACGAAAGTCGCCTCGGCACTTCGCGATTGTCCGTTGACGGCCTTGATCGACACCGCCAGGGCGGCGGCGTCGAGATCATGGCCATACAAATCTAGCTTGGCGACACAGCGATCGAGGTCATAGATCGCCGGGGACGGCTCGCAGATCACCGGAACAAGCTGTGATGGTGGCAGGGGCGGTTTGCGCGCATCCAGTTTCACCCGCATGCGGTTCAGTTCCTGGCGCACACGCTCCCTGATCAGGTTGGCATCGCATCGCCCATCTGGGGGCGAGCTGGCCAATCCGCTCTGGATCACGCGCTCGAGATCGGCGCCGATCTGAGTCTTGCCGGCTTCCGGCAGCGACTTGTCGAGCGCGCTTGCGATCGAATGCCAGTTTGCAGACGGCTTTCCCAGCTCGCCGATCGCCTTGTCAAGCCCCTCGACCACCTGATTTTTCGGTGAGCAGGCGGACAGACAAACGACGGCAATAACGACTGCACATCGCCGAACCAGCTTTATCGCAAAAGACAGCATGAATGATCGGATGCCTGCTTTGGACTTGATTTGACAGGAGACGGCTCGCCGGGTGTGAGCGTTTCAGAGCTTCCTGCGATCGGGCGTGTCAATGAATGGATCAATTATCCCCGCCACGACCGCCACGAAGGAAAGCCTTAACCGACCGGTGGCCAGCGTTAGCCTCCGGTTGCGCGGGCCAGATCGGCCATCTGCGCTGTCGGCGTCAACTTGGCGAGCAAGTCAGCGGGCAATTCCCCTGGGCGCATGGCACGGGTGACTTTCAGATCGGGCTGCTCGACCAGCGAAATGACCGGCGACTCACCCGGTGGCATCTCGGGATCCCCCACCAGCACCGTCGGGCGAAGCGTCTGATCGGGCTCAACCTGAATCACACGCCCGATCATCCCGTTGCTCAGCAGAACGATGGTGCCAGGTGGCCAGACACCCATCGCCTTCACAAATCTCTGCAGCAGGCCACGGTCGTAGCCTGCGGCTTCGTTGCGGTAGAGCTGAGCCAGCGCCTGCGAGGGCGTCAGCGACCGCGACTCGTCGCTGCCATGAACCAGCTCATCGTAGCGGTTGGTAATGGCCACGACGCGTGCCGACACCGGAATCGCCTCGCCGACCAGACCCGCCGGAAACCCGCTGCCGTCCAGGCGCTCATGATGACAACGGACCGCATCGAGTACGACAGCCTCGCTGATGCCAAGCCGTGCGCACATCTCGACGCCGAGTTCGACATGACGCCGATAAGCCGACTCTTCATGCCGATTGCGGCTGTGGGGCGCAATGCGCAGCACCCAGGGCGGCAGTTGCAGCTTGCCGATGTCATGGAGCAGTGCGCCCAGACCCAGCGACTTCAGTGCCTCGCCTCGCAGCCCTGCCGCGCGCCCGAGCAGCACCGACAGATTCATCACATTCAGCGCGTGATAGCGGGCGCTGCCATCCCAGGCGGTGCCGCAGATCAGATCTAACAGCGCATTGCGGTTAAGCGTCAGGCCCGACATGCTGGCCTCGACCAGCGCATCAGCCTTTTTGGCAGCCTGCTCGGGTGCAACCAGCGCTTCGTGCATCAGCTCGCGGGCCGACGACGCCGCAGCGCGATAGTCCTTTTCGCAGCGATCGATCACGGTCCGATAAGCCTCGACCGCCGGTGCGACCTCAGGCCAGGCGACGCGACGCGACGATGCTCGCCGCGCCATCGGCTCGCCGGGTGTGGCAGCACTCCCTGTCTCGGCAGGTGCAGTCTGCGCGCGCCTGGGCTTTGCCTGAGCTTGAGGTGGAAGCGGCAAAGGACGCACGGTCGAGCGCGCCGGGTGGTAAGCAATACTGCTCAGGCCAAGGGCCCGAACCTTCTCGACCTGTTCGGGCGTCGAGAGCCGGAATGAATTGAACAGGAAGGGATGATCCATCCACCGCAGACCGAGCGAGACATAGAGCCCGGGCTGCAATTGCCTCACATCGATCGGGATGGAATCATCGGCCATCGCTTGAGCGCCGCCCTATGCGGTGGGCAGGCCGGCGCGCTGCGCCGCAAAGCTAACGAACCAGTCGATCGAATCGGGATTGGCCATCGCCGACTTGTTGCAGGCCTTATCGGCGGGCATCCCCAACAGGATCTTCTTGACTGGCACCTCGAGTTTCTTGCCTGAGATGGTGCGCGGCACCGCCTCGATTGCAAAGACGTCGTTCGGCACATGACGTGAGGACAATTGCGTGCGGATCGCATCGAGCAAGCGCCGCTTGAGGACTTCATCAAGCTGGGCCGGTGGCTGCGGCACCACGAAGAGCGCCATGTAGGAGTCTTTTCCGAGGTATTCGAGGTCGATGACCAGCGCATCGGCGACTTCATCGAAGGCCTCGACCACGCGATAGAGCTCGCTGGTGCCCATACGGATGCCGTGACGGTTGATGGTCGAATCCGATCGACCATAAATGACACCGGTCACCGTCTCCGGTCGGCGGATCAGCTTGAGCCAATCCCCATGACGCCAGACCCCGGGATACATCTCGAAGTAGCTCTCGAAATACCGCCGACCCTCGGTGTCTCCCCAGAAATAGAGCGGCATCGACGGCATCGGCTGCGCGCAGACCAGCTCGCCGACTTCACCGTAGAGTGCCTGACCTGCTTCGTCATAGGCATAGACCGCAGCACCCAGACCGCGTGCCTGCATTTCTCCGGCATAAATCGGCGCAATCGGGCAGGTCCCCAGAAACGCAGTATTCGGATCGGTGCCACCCGAGATCGAGGCAAGCAGAACATCCGGATGCACATTCTCGTAAATCCAGCGGTAGCCGTCCTCG
>CAIKZV010000737.1 GCA_903831925.1 uncultured Burkholderiales bacterium | reverse complement strand
GGCGACGCCGATCGCGACAATCAGCGCCACCCCTGCCATCAGGCCGCTCAGGACGCGATCTCCACAGACACGAAACTGTCGCGCGCCCACGCTGATCCGGATCGATGCGATGGCGGGCGAGTCACCGTTGTCAGGCCTGTTTGAGGTCGGCATGAGTCAGCGGCAAACGACGCACCCGCTTGCCGGTCGCAGCGAAGATCGCATTGAGCACCGCAGGTGCGGCGACCGCGATCGTGGGCTCGCCCACGCCCCCCCAGAAGCCACCGGAGGGCATCACGATCGTCTCGACCGCCGGCATGGCCGACATTCGCATCACCTCATAGGTATTGAAGTTGGTCTGCTCGATGCGTCCGTCCTTGAGCGTGCATTCGCCGTACAGGCATGCCGACAGGCCATAGGCGAACGAGCCCTCGACCTGCGCTGCGATCTGCTGCGGATTGACTGCGTAGCCCGGATCGGTGGCCGCCACGATGCGACGCACCGTGACCTCGCCGGCCTTGCTCACCGACACTTCGGCGACCGCAGCGGTATAGCTGCCAAATCCCATGTGCTGTGCCAGCCCCCGATAGACGCCGGGCGCCGCAGGCGTCTCCCATCCTGCCTTTTTCGCGGCAGCCTCCAGCACCGCCAGGTGCTTGGGGTGGTTGGCCATCAGCTTGCGACGAAAGACCAGCGGATCGGTCCCGGTGGCATGGGCGAGCTCGTCCATGAAGCATTCGAGATAGACCGCGTTCTGGTTGTGATTGACGCCTCGCCAGAATCCGACCGGCACCGGCGGATTGCGCATCGCGTGGTCGACCAGCAGGTTCGGGACGGTGTAGCCGATCGCACCGTCACCGGTCGCGGTCAGCCCCTGAAACTGCACCGGGTCACGACCATTGGCGAGGTTCTGGGGCGCCACGCCTGCCAGGATCGACTGGCCCGAAATCCGCATGTGCAGAGCGACCAGGTTACCGGCTGCATCGAGCCCGGCAGAGAGCTTGGCTTGCGTGACCGGATGGTATCGACCATGGGTCATGTCCTCCTCGCGGCTCCACAAGAGCTTGACCGGCACGCCCGGCATTTCACGGGCAATGGCCACCACCTGGGGGATCCAGTCGTGGACAGCGCCGCGACGGCCGAAGCCGCCGCCCAGATGCATCTTGTAGACCTCGCATTTGCCTGCAGGCAGGCCTGCCGCAGCGGCGGTGGCAGCCAATGCCGCTTCGCCATTTTGCGTGGGCGTCCAGACATCGCAGCGCTCCGGCGTCCAGCGGGCGGTTGCGTTGATCGGCTCCATGGTTGCGTGGTTCTGGTGGGGATAAGCGTAGACCGCCTCGACGCGACGCGCAGCCGACGCCAGGGCTGCCTTCGCATTGCCAACCTCATTGCCGATGAAGGCATCGGGTGCATCAAGACCGGCGGCGAGCGTGGCGGCCACCATCTGGCTGCTGAGCTTGGCGTTCGGGCCGTCGTCCCAGACCACCGGCAGTTCGGCCAGCGCGGTCTTGGCTTGCCACCAGGTATCGGCCACGACGGCCACCGCCGAATCGCCGACCTTGAGCACGCGTCTGACGCCAGGCATCGACTGCACCTTGCTCGCATCGAAACTCACGACCTTTCCGCCGAAGACCGGGCAGTCATGGATCGCCGCATTGAGCATGCCGGGCAAGGTCAGATCGGCGCCATAGACCTGGCTGCCATTGAGCTTGGCGAAAGTATCGAGACGCTTGACCGGCTTGCCAATCAGCTTCCAGTCCTTGGGGTCCTTGAGCGGCACATCGGCCGGCGGCGGCAGCTTTGCGGCCGCCAGCGCCACGTTGCCAAAGCTGGTGTTTCGTGCGCTCGGCAGATGCGTGATCACGCCTGCCTGCGCGCTGCATTCCGAGACGGGAACGCCCCACTCGTTGGCCGCTGCCTGGATCAGCATCTGGCGTGCGGTTGCACCGCCTTTGCGGACATATTCGTGCGACTCACGGATGCCGCGGCTGCCACCGGTCGAGAAATTGCCCCAGACCCGGTTGCGCGCCAGGTTCTGTCCAGGCGTCGGGTATTCGGTGGTCACCTTCGACCAATCGCATTCGAGCTCTTCGGCCACCATCTGCGCCAGGCCGGTCAGGGTGCCCTGCCCCATCTCGGAGCGGGCAATCCTGATGACGACGGTGTCATCGGGCTTGACCACTACCCAGGCATTCACCTCGGTGGGTCCGGCCTGAGCCTGCGCCGATGCCGACAGATGAAAGCCCAGCATCAGACCGCCTGCGGCCGACGCCGATCCGATCATGAATCGCCTGCGCCCGACGGCGACCTGCGACGACGTCGAGAGCGTCTCGGCAGAATCTGACACATCAAACGGCAATGCAGCGGTGGCGGGGATCGTCGACAGTGTCTTCGCCATGGCTCAGGCCTTTTTCGGGACGCCGCCATCGGCGGCAAGATGGACCGCAGCACGAACGCGGTTGTAGGTGCCGCAGCGGCAGATGTTGGTGATGCCTTCGTTGATATCGGCGTCGGTCGGCTTGGGCTTGTCTTTCAGCAGCGCAGCCGCCGCCATGATCATCCCTGACTGGCAGTAGCCGCATTGCGGCACATCGAGCGCCAGCCAGGCCTTCTGCACCGGATGACTGGTATCGGCAGACAGCCCTTCAATCGTCACGATCTTCTGGGTCGCCTGCAATGCCGACACCGGCATGACGCAACTGCGGACGGCGGCACCATCGATATGGACGGTACAGGCGCCGCACTGGGCCACACCGCAACCGTATTTGGTGCCGGTCAGCCCCAGCTGTTCGCGCAGGACCCACAGCAGCGGTGTCGCCGGATCGGCAGCGAATTCGAGATTGCGGCCATTGATATTCAAAGCGGGCATGGTTGTCTCATTGCAAAGTCGTTGAATTGGAAACGCGATACCGATGATTCTGAAAGTTTGGGGCTCTCAGGGCGCTTTGTCATGCGCGATCGTTTGATAACGGATCGGCATAGCGCGCACCCAACACCTCGAATGCGGCCAACGCCGGATCGAGCCCGGTTTCCTGAGTCAGGATGCGCGCAACTGCCGGTGCAATGCGTCGTGCGGCATTGGCATCCAGAAACAGCAGGCGCGAGCGTCGTGCCAACACGTCTTCCACGGTTCGCGCATATTCGAAGCGCGCTGCAAAGCGCACCATCGCTTCGGTCAGGCCTGCGATCAGCTCATGATCGGCG
>CAIKZV010000736.1 GCA_903831925.1 uncultured Burkholderiales bacterium | reverse complement strand
GCTTCATGATCGGTGGATCGCTCGCCAGCCTCGGACGACACGGCACGGCCAGTGCCCAGTCGGCGACCACGCGCACCGGCGTCAGCGCCTGGATCCTGATCGGCTCGGACGAGACCATCACCGTCCAGATCGCCTCCACCGAGATGGGCCAGGGCATCATGACCGGACTGGCACAGATCGCCGCCGACGAACTGCAGGTCGACTGGGCCAAGGTCCGAGGTCAGCATGCGCCGGTCGATGCCGCCCACGGCGGCAGCAATGCCAGCATCTATGGCCGCTTTACCGGCGGCAGTCTGGGGATCAGGCTGTTCGCCCCGGCCATCAAGCAGGCCGCCGCCAATGCGCGCCAGATGCTGATCATGGCCGCCGCGCAGCAGTTCGGCGTCGCCGCATCGAGTTGCGCCGTCAAGCTCGGCGTGGTTTCGGCGATGGTCAACGGCTCGATGCGAAGCCTGAGCTATGGCGCTCTCGCCCCCTCGGCGGCCGGCATCGTGCTGGGCGCCAACGCGCCGCTCGACCAGTATCCGCGCTCGATCGTGGGCACGTCGGCAAGGCGGGTCGATATCCCTGCAAAGGTCGACGGCTCAGCGCAGTTCGGCATCGATGTCTTCATGCCCGGCATGCTGTTTGCCGCGGTCAAGCTGTGCCCGACGCTAGGCGGCACGGTGAGTTCGGTTGGCAGCAAGCCTGCCGGCGTCGTCGCGATGGTTCAGGTCGGTGCCTCCGCCGGCCGCGCGGCCAATGGCATCGCGGTTGTGGCTGCCACCACCTGGGATGCGATGCGCGCCGCCAGGAGTGTCAGCGTCAACTGGAGCCTGCCCGCCGATGCCGCAGCTAACGACAGCAACGCGATTGCCAGCCGTGCTGCCTGGCTCATGAGCAATGCCACCCCGTTGATCGCGCAGGATGTCAGCGGTGGCACCGCGACATCGACCGCGACGATCGCCTCGAACTACCAGTTGCCGTTTCTCGCCCATGCCGCGCTCGAGCCGCTCAACTGCACCGTGCGATACACGCCGGCAAGCGGCACAGCCGCCGCAACCTGCGAGGTCTGGGCACCGACTCAGGCGCCCGATCTGGTCCGCACGACCGCAAGCTCACTGTGCCCGGCAGGCACGGTCGTCACCGTGGTGAATACGCTGGTGGGTGGCGGTTTCGGTCGCAAGTTCGAGCAGGACTTCATCCGGCAGGCGGTGCAGGTCGGCCTGGCCTGCCCGGCCAAGCCGGTCAAGCTGACCTGGTCGCGCGAACAGGATTTCACGCAGGACCAGTATCGGCCGATGTCGCTCTCCCGCATCGAAGCCGGTGTGTCGGCCAGCGGAAAGATCAGCGCCTGGAAAAACCGCATTGTGACCCCCTCGATCAGCGCACAGCGCGGCGGCAATCCGGCCACAGTCGACAACTCGGCGGTGGAAGGCGCGGTCGAGATGACCTACGCGATCAATCCGCTGAGAGTCGAATACGTGCGCCATGACACCAGCCTGCCGGTGGGCTACTGGCGCTCGGTCGGCCTGTCGATCAACACCTTTGCGGTCGAGTGCGCCATCGACGAACTCGCTGCCGCCATCGGCTGGGATCCGATCAGCTTCAGGCTCAACAATCTCGCCGATGCCCGCATGTCGAATCTGCTGAGCACTCTGAAGACTTTCTCCAACTGGGGCAGCCCCGGTGCCTCAGGACGCGCACAGGGTGTGGCGATCGCCAAGGGCTTCGGCAGCTATATCGGCCAGGTCGCTGAGGTGTCGGTCAATGCGTCTTCCGGCGCGGTCACGGTGCATCGCGTGAGCACAGTCATCGACTGCGGCTCGGTGATCAACCCGGATGCGGTCAAGGCGCAGATCGAAGGCGCCGTCGCCCAGGCGATGGCGGCCACCCTCTATGTGCAGCAGACCTTCGTCAACGGCGTGGCGCAGGTGAGCAACTACAACCGCTATCGCATGCTGAAGTTGACCGAGATGCCGCAGGTTGATGTGCAGATCATTGCCAAGGGCGATCCGGTCGGCGGCGTGGGTGAACCGGGTGTGCCTTGTGTGGCACCCGCCATCGCCAATGCCCATGCCCGGGCAGTGGGCCAGGCGATGCGTCGACGCAGCCTGCCATTCTTTCCGGGTGCAACGCTCGGCGGACTGTAGGAAGTCAATGGCGCCACCACCCGGTGGCG
>CAIKZV010000735.1 GCA_903831925.1 uncultured Burkholderiales bacterium | reverse complement strand
GCCAGTCGCCGGATTCGCAGACCGGCCCGACGATGTCGTAGGCCTCGGTGGCCGCGGTTGACGGCGCCACCGGGACGATGTCGTGCCAGGCTTCGTACATCGCCGGGCGCATCAGGTCGTTCATGGCCGCATCGACCACCGCGAACCGGCGATCGCCGTTGCGTTTGAGCACCTCGACGCGGGTCAGCAGCAGCCCGGCGTTGCCGACCATTGCACGGCCGAATTCGAAGAGCACCTCGGGGGTCTCGGCAGGCGTGAGGCCGCGCTGGCTGACCCAGGCATCGATGCGCGCGAAGATCGCCGCGAGCATGGCGCCGCGCGCCGGCGGTGTCTCGTCGCTGTAGGTGATGCCCAGGCCACCGCCCAGATCGAGATGCCGGATGGTGATGCCCTCGGCGGCAAGCTGGTCGGTCAGGTCGAGGACACGGTCGAGCGCCGCAAGGAAAGGCGCGATCTCGGTGATCTGGGAGCCGATATGGCAGTCGATGCCCTCGATGCGCAGGTTGGGCAGTTGGCGGGCCTGCCGATAGGCTGCCAGCGCGCGGTCGTGGGCGATGCCGAACTTGTTGTCGCGCAGGCCGGTCGAGATGTAGGGATGCGTGCCGGCATCGACATCGGGGTTGACCCGCAGCGAGATCGGGGCCTGAAGGCCGAGGGACCCGGCGACCGCATCGAGCTGCACCAGTTCGCTTTCGGACTCGACGTTGAAGCAGCGCACGCCGGCGGCCAGCGCCTGGCGCATCTCGTCACGGGTTTTGCCGACCCCGGAGAAGACGATCTTTGAGGGATCGCCACCGGCGGCGAGGACCCGCGCGAGCTCGCCGCCCGAGACGATGTCGAAACCGGCACCGTGGCGGGCGAGCAGATCGAGGATCGCCAGATTGCTGTTGGCCTTGATCGCGAAACACACCAGGGCGCGGCGACCCTGTGTGGCCTGCGCGAACTCGCTCCAGGCCGATTCGATGGCCGAACGCGAATAGACCCAGGTGGGGGTGCCAAAGCGCTCGGCGATGTCGGTCAGCGAGACACCTTCGGCATGGAGGCGGTTGCCGTTCAGGGCGAAGGCGGGCAGGTTTGCGATGGCGGGCATGGGCGGACGGTGGGCGCGGTTTGATTGGCCGGGATGATGGGCGTTGCGGGCGTGGCGGATGGCACGATGCGCGGTGGCGGTTCAGCCGGAACCCGGGGGATGTAGAGCGGCCCGCGCTGGCCGCAGGCGGCCAGACAGACGCTGACCGCTAGAATCGCGGGCAGATGTGCCGGACGGCGGCGCTTATGATCAGCCCTGCAACTCATCAATCGAGAATAGCATGACCGAACTGGCCTTTCAGCGAGCTGCCGAGACCGCACTCGATGCCATCGAAACAAGCATCGAAGGAGCGATCGACGCGGCGACACTCGACGTCGATATCGAGCGCCAGGGCAATGTGATCACGCTCAGCTTCGAGGACGATTCGAAGATCATCGTCAACAGTCACTCGGCCGCCCAGGAGATCTGGGTGGCCGCCCGGGCAGGCGGCTTTCATTTTCGTCACGATGCCGGCCGCTGGATCGATGGGCGCAGCGGCGACGAGCTGTTTGCTGCGCTCTCGCAGCGGGTCAGCGAGCAGAGCGGTAGCGCTGTGGTGCTGTCGGCTTAGGGCCGATCGCCAAGCCCCCGCCCGGCCAGCGCGAGGGCTTCCTGCAGCACCTGCGGCCGGCCGATGTGATTGGCCATCAGCAGGATCAGCCGGCAGTTGAACTGGGCGCTTTGCGCGTCGCTCAGTCCGCGATGCGCGGCGATCAGCGCTTCGTAGAAGTCGTCGGGATGATCGAGTGCGGGCTCGGTGTTCAGGTGATCGGACATCTCAGACCTTTGTGCCGGCGGGAGGGTGACCGAGAGCTCGGGCGATCGACACTGCCACGGCCTGCGGATCGAGGCTGCGCCATCGGGCGCAGACATGCTGATCGGGGCGCAGCAGGTAGACCGTGCCTGGGCGTGCATCGCAGCGGGCGGCCAGCACGCCGTCGGCATCGATGAGCACATCGTCGGTATCCGAAGCACCCGGCTTCTCGTCAGACGCGCTCGTGCGAGGCATGACACGGTGAATGCGAGGGGCAGGCAGGCCCGACTCGGACAAGGCCTTCCTGAGCATGTCGAGTCGGTCCGTTAAGGCGATGCTGTCGGCAGATGCCGGTCCGGTAAAGATCAGCAGGTCGAACTTGCCGCCGATACAGTTCAGCCACCACTGCGGCTGGCCGTCGGCGGACAGCAAGGGTGCGTCGACCGAGGGCGCGCCGGGGCGCATCGACCGTGCGGCAAAGGCACTGGCCTCGCGGTTGACGACAGCATCGGCATCACCGGCCGCCACACCCCCGGCAACAACAGCACCGGTAACAATCGTCTCGAGATCGGCAGTATTCGCCGGACTATCGTCGGCGATCGTGGGTGTCGACAGCCGTCCGCTGTTGACCATGCGACGCGCAAAGGGCAGCGTCTCGGCCAGCTCGAGAGCGGCGTTGCGAAACGACAGGGCGATCGGGGACTTGGGCGAGATGAAGTCGGTACTGCGGGTCGAGTTGAGGATGTTCTCGTCGGCGGCGGTCTGCCGCTCGTGCGCCCAGGCGTCGAGGACCGATTCATTGGCCTCGCCGCGGATCACACCGGCCAGCCGCCAGGCGAGCGCGTCGGCATCCTGGATGCCCGAGTTGCCGCCGCGCGCACCAAACGGTGAGACCTGGTGGGCCGAATCACCAGCAAACAGCAGCCGGCCATGGCGAAAGGCTTCCATGCGGCGGCACTGAAAGGTGTACACGCTGACCCATTCGAGGTCGAAATCACGGTCGCCGAGCATGGCCCGCAGCCGCGGCAAGACCCGCTCGGGCTTTTTTTCCTCATCGGGGTCGGCATCAGGGCCGAGCTGAAAGTCGACCCGCCAGAGATTGTCGGCCTGGCGATGCAGCAGCACCGACTGACCCGGGTGAAAGGGCGGATCGAACCAGAACCAGCGCTCGGTCGGATAGTCGGCCTTCATCAGCACATCGGCGATCAGGAAGCGGTCGTGAAAGACCCTGCCTTCGCTCTGCAGCCCGAGCAGGTGCCTAACCGGGCTGCGTGCGCCGTCGGCAACCACCAGCCAGTCGCAGGCCAGCTGATAGGGGCCGTCGGGCGTGTCGATGCTGAGCAGCACGCCCTCTTCGGAGGGCGCCACGCCGGTCACGCGGTTACGCCAGCGCAGATCGAGCGTGGGCAGGCTGGCCGCGCGCGCCACCAGCGTTTCTTCGAGATGGTATTGCTGCAGGTTGACGAAGGCCGGTCGGCGATGACCGGGTTCGGCAAGCAGGTCGAAGCCATAGACCTCGTGCTCGCGCAGAAACACCCGGCCGCGGCTCCAGCTGATGCCGCGATCGACCACCGGCTGGCCGCAACCGAGGCGGTCGAGGATCTCGAGCGTGCGTTTGGCGTGGCAGACCGCGCGCGATCCGACGCTGACGGTCTGGTCATCGTCGAGCACCACCACCGCCTGGCCCTGCAACGCCAGGTCGATCGCCGTGCAAAGCCCGACCGGGCCGGCGCCGATCACGACGACCGCATGCTGCACCGGTGCGCCGGTGCGCTGCTGGTCGGCAGAGGGCCGGTAGTCGAAGACGGGGTTGGTGTAGGACTTCAAGGCACGGACTTCAAGTCAGGGACGTCGCAGTCTTGGGCGAAACCTCATGCTGGAAACTTCATGCGGGCATGTCGCGTGCTAACTGCAATCTATGGGTGAATGAACAACACTGGAGAATGCCATGAACCTGGTCATCTGGCTTTTTGTCGGCGGAATCCTCGGATGGGTTGCGAGTCTCATCATGCGCACCGACGCGCAGCAGGGTCTGTTCCTGAATATCGTCGTGGGTGTGGTCGGGGCGATGCTCGGCGGGTGGCTGATCTCGCCGCTGCTCGGCGTGGGGACCATCAATCAGAACCAGTTCAGTCTGGGCGCGCTGTCGGTCTCGCTTGGCGGGGCGGTGATCCTGCTGGCAGTCGTCAACCTGATTCGAAGCGGCTCGGCACGCTGAGGTCCGGGCGAGGCTGGGGAAGCGGGCACGCGACTTGCCTGCTTCCTCAGGTTCGGTGGGCGGTTTGCGCCTGCGTTGCGAGTCGAGGTCACTTTCATGTCAAACCATTCTGACGGCCATCGCGTGTCATTCGCGGTGTCGGCGCCCTCCAAGGTGCCCCGACAACGGGCCGAGCATCCCGAGCGGCCGCCGCGCCGCTCACCGGAACGACCCGGAAGGGGTGGTCCGGAGCATCCGAGGGGATGAGTTTTCGGGCATTGGGCTGTGCCAGATCAAAGAAACAAATCCTTTTTTCTCACGCCGCTCATGGCTGTGCTACAAGCGTCGTGAACGGCGCTGCCTTGCGCCTGCAGAGTCGAGCCGTTCAAGGTGACCGAATCTGCCTGATGGCAATGCTGTCGGCGATCTCATTGGAGACTTCATGAGCGGTCTGACAGGCGAAGAACTCGCATCGATGGTGACGCACGAGCTTCGCAACCCCCTCAATGCGATGGCGGGGTGGCTGCATCTGTTGAGCAATGCGCCGGGCGGCGCGGCGAGCCCTGCGCCGGCGCTGGCCTCGCGGGCAGCCGCCGGATTGCGCCGGGCGCTTGATGAGCAGCTCGAGCAGGTCGAGACCCTTGGACGGGTGCTGCGGCTGGCGGGTGGCGAACCCGATGACGGGGCACGCGGTGTCGATCTTGCCGATCTGCTGCAGACTCAGGTCGATCTGGTCCGCGCGGCACCTCATGCCGAGGGCCGCGCAGTCGAGCTCGAGCTTGGCGCCGGGCCTGCCGCCACACCGTGGTCTGTCGTCCTTGGCAACGCCGATGCGCTGGCGCGCGCCGTGTCCGACATTTCGCGCTATGCGATGCGAAACGGTGTCGCCGGCAAGCCTTTGCGCATTGCGCTGAGCGGCAGCGATGATGCGCTGCAGATCGAGTTCGGCATCGATGCAGGCGTCGACCGCTCGGTGTCGATCTGGGACCTTTTCAGGCCTCCGGCGAACCGATTGCCGATGCCCCTGCTGCATGCCCGTCTCGCGATCGAGTCGGCAGGCGGTGAGTTGATGCCGGTGTCCGGGTCCGATGCGGTCGGTGATGTGTTGCGAATCCGCTTTTCCGCGCAGGCACGGGGGGGCAAGTGAACAGTCAGTCTGTCGATGGCGGTGTTCTTGCGTCGAGGCCGCACTGGCGTTCGCGCTGCCGCGTCCTGGTGGTGGACGACAATATCGACTCGGCGCAAAGCATGGGCATGCTGCTCGAGCTCGAAGGATTGACGGTCGAGCTGGCCTATGACGGCGAGCAGGCGCTGCGCCAGGCCGCCGTGTTCAAGCCGAATGCGGTGCTCCTCGACATCGGCCTGCCGGGATTGAACGGCTATCAGGTCGCGCAGCAGCTTCGCGAGCGTTCGACACTGGACGGCGGCATGCCGATATTGCTGGTGGCGGTCAGCGGCTATGGCCGCGACAACGATCGGCAGATGTCGCGTCTGGCCGGCTTCAATGCTCATCTCACCAAGCCTGCCGATCCCGATGAAGTCTTGCGGGTGCTGGATCGGCACTGTGCCGAGTCGATGGACGATTGCCCGCCGGGCAGCGCAAGGGACGACTGATGCCCCATGTCCTCATCGTCGAAGACGATCCGAATTCGGCGGCCATGCTGTCGGAGCTGGTCGCCAGCGAAGGCTTTACCACCGCAATGGCCACCACGCTGCGCGAGGCGCGCCAGCAGCTGACGCTGATGCCGGCGCAGGCGGTGCTGGTCGATCTGCAGTTGCCCGACGGCAGCGGACTCGATCTGTTCAATGACACCGATCTGCGCGGCAATGCCGAGATCGTGCTGATCACCGGCCATGCCTCGATCGAGACCTCGATCCAGGCACTGCGGGTGGGCGCGGCCGACTACCTCACCAAGCCGGTCAATGTCGCGCAGCTCAAGCGGGTGCTGGCCCGGTTGACTCAGCCGGGCGATCTGCGCGCCGAGATCACCGAATTGCGCGAAGGCATCGAATCGGACGGCCGCTTCGGACAACTCTGGGGGCGATCGGCCCCGATGCAGCGGCTCTACGACCAGATCGCGCGCGTTGCGCCGACCGCGGTCAGCGTGCTGCTGGTGGGCGAGAGCGGGACCGGCAAGGAAGTGGTGGCGCAGACTATCCATGATCTGTCGCGACGGCGCACGCATCCTTTTCTTGCGGTGAATTGCGGTGCGATCTCGCCGCAGCTCATCGAGAGCGAACTCTTCGG
>CAIKZV010000734.1 GCA_903831925.1 uncultured Burkholderiales bacterium | reverse complement strand
GTTGCAGCCGACGACGGCGTCATGCCGCAGACGCGTGAGGCCATCCACCACGCCAAGGCGGCGGTGGTGCCGATCATTGTCGCGATCAACAAGATCGACAAGCCGGATGCCAATCCCGAGCGTGTCAAGCAGGAACTGGTCGCCGAGCAGGTGATTCCGGAAGAGTACGGTGGCGAAGCCCCGTTCATTTCCGTTTCCGCCAAGACCGGCGCGGGCATCGACGAACTGCTTGAAAACGTGCTGCTGCAGGCCGAAGTGCTGGAGTTGCATGCTGCAGTCGATGCGCCGGCCAAGGGTCTGGTCATCGAGGCACGACTCGACAAGGGTCGTGGCCCTGTGGCGACCATTCTGGTCCAGTCGGGGACGCTCAAGCGCGGCGACGTCGTGCTGGCCGGTTCGGCCTACGGCCGGGTGCGAGCCATGCTCGATGAGACCGGCAAACCGATCACCGAAGCCGGTCCATCAATTCCGGTCGAGATTCAGGGTCTGTCCGAAGTGCCGGCAGCGGGCGAGGAGCTCGTGGGCATTGTTGACGAACGAAAGGCGCGCGAAATCGCGCTGTTCCGTCAGGGCAAGTTTCGCGACGTCAAGCTGGCCCGCCAGCAGGCCGCCAAGCTCGAGACCATGCTCGAGCAGATGGCCGAGGGCGCAAGCCAGACGCTGGCGCTGATCATCAAGTCGGATGTCCAGGGTTCGCAGGAGGCGCTGTCGCAGTCGATGCTCAAGCTGGCCACCGACGAGATCAAGGTTCAGATCGTGCACGCAGCGGTCGGCGGCATCACCGAGAGCGACATCAACCTCGCGGTTGCGTCCAAGGCGGTGGTGATCGGTTTCAACGTCCGGGCCGATCAGGCCGCGCGCAAGCTGGCCGAGTCCAACGGTATCGACATCCGCTACTACAACATCATCTACGACGCAGTTGATGAAGTGAAAGCGGCGATGAGCGGCATGCTCGCGCCCGAAAAGCGCGAAGAGACGATTGGCCTGGTGCAGATCCGCGAAATCTTCTCGGTCAGCCGGATCGGCAACATCGCCGGTTGCATGGTCACCGAGGGCATCGTGCGGCGCAGTTCGCGTATCCGCCTGTTGCGTGATTCGGTGGTCATCTGGACCGGCGAACTCGACTCGCTCAAGCGTTTCAAGGACGATGTTCGCGAGGTGCGAGACGGCTTCGAGTGCGGCCTGACCCTCAAGAACAACAACGACATCAAGGTCGGCGACCAGCTCGAGGTGTTCGAGGTCAAGGAAGTCGCGCGGACGCTCTGAGCGAAGCAGGCAGCGAGCCTGATCGCCTGATGGCGGTCGGCCCGCGCCGTGCGACGTGCAGGCGCATCCGGTGCGGGCAACAGGCGGTGGCAGCATGAACAGGCATTCGCGCAGTGGCGGTGATCGGTCGGTCCGGGTGGCCGAGCAGATCCACCAGGAAATCGCGCAGATGATCGCCCGCGAGGTCAAGGATCCGCGTATTGGCATGGTCACGATCACCTCGGTCGAGATCACGGCCGACTATGCCTACGCCACGATCCATTTCTCGGTCATGCCCGACGACGAAGCATCGCTGGCCCGCACGCTCGAGGGCTTGCGTCGCAGCGCCGGTTTCATGCGCTCGCAGCTCGGACGGCGTATCCGCATCCACACCAATCCCGAGTTGCGATTCGTGCACGATGCCTCGGTCACGCGCGGGGTCGGCCTGTCCAGGCTGATCGATGAGGCCAATGCGGTTCGCGCGGCCGACGACGAGCCTGATCAGCCACCAGTCTCCGAAACGCCGCGGGGCGACGAATGAAGCGCGTGCGCCTGAATATCGACGGTGTGCTGCTGCTCGACAAGCCGATCGGGCCAAGCTCCAACGACGCGCTGCAACGCGTCCGACGCGCCTTCAATGCCGCCAAGGCCGGGCATGGCGGCACGCTCGATCCGATGGCAAGCGGCCTGTTGCCGATCGCCTTCGGCGAAGCGACCAAGTTTTTGCACGACCTTCTCGATGCCGATAAGACTTACGAGGCGACCCTGTGCCTGGGCGTCACGACCGATACCGGTGATGCCGAAGGGCAAGCCATCGCCGAGCGCGAGGTGAACTGCGGCGACGCCGCCATCGAGGCCGACTGCATGGCCTTCCAGGGCGATATCACGCAGGTGCCGCCGATGTATTCCGCGCTCAAGCGCGACGGCAAACCCCTCTATGCCTATGCCCGTGAGGGCATTGTGCTTGAGCGCGAAGCGCGTCCGGTCACGATCCATTCGATTGCGATCACCGGCATCGATCGCACCGATCCGCATCGGCCCCGCGTCAGTTTGTGCACGCGGGTCAGCAAAGGCACCTATATCCGAACGCTTGCCGAGGATATCGGCGAGCGGCTCGGCTGCGGTGCCCACCTGGTGGCGCTGCGCCGCATTGCGGTCGGCAGGCTCTCGATTGATCACGCCTGCACGCCCGAGGCGCTCGAGCAGACCGAGCCGCAGGCGCGCATCGCGATGGTCGGAGCAGTCGACATGCTGCTGTCCGGATTGCCGCCGGTTGCGCTGGTTGACGCGCTGGCCGATCGTTTCATCCAGGGGCAACGACTTGTGCTCGACACTGTCAGCCGTGCCCCGCTTGCCAATGCGCCGGCCGGCCCCGTGCGCGTCTATCGCGGCGATCGCCTGCTCGGCACCGCTCTTTTTGCGCCACCGGGGCTCCTTGCTCCGCAGCGCGTCCTTGCAACCCATCACGACTGACCGTCTCACCCAGGACTATTTCTCATGCAGCCCATCCGCAACATCGCGATCATCGCCCACGTCGACCACGGCAAAACCACGCTCGTCGACCAGCTCCTGAGGCAGTCGGGAACCTTCCGTGCTCATCAGGCGCTCACCGAACGGGTCATGGACTCGAACGATCTCGAGAAGGAGCGCGGCATCACGATCCTCGCCAAGAACTGCGCGATCGAGGTCGACGGTGCCCGAATCAACATTGTCGATACTCCGGGCCACGCCGACTTCGGCGGCGAGGTCGAGCGCGCGCTGTCGATGGTCGACTCGGTGTTGCTGGTGGTCGATGCGGTCG
>CAIKZV010000733.1 GCA_903831925.1 uncultured Burkholderiales bacterium | reverse complement strand
GCTGTTCGGACGAGGGCGGGTAAGTGAACGGGTCCACACGATGGCCACCCTTTTGGTCGCCATCGGAACGACGATGTCGGCCTTCTGGATTCTGGCCTTGAACTCCTGGATGCACACTCCGGCCGGCTTCGAAATGATCGACGGTCAGGCACATGTCACCAGCTGGTTCGAGGTGATCTTCAATCCTTCGTTTCCGTACCGCTTCAGCCATATGCTGATCGCATCGGCGCTGACCGGCTCCTTCTTTCTGGCCGGCATCAGTGCTTACCGCTGGCTGCAAGGCGATCGTGGTCGCGATGTCATGGCAACGCTGCGCACTGGGGTCTTCGTCGCCGCGATGCTGATTCCGGTCCAGTTCGTCGTCGGCGATTCCCACGCCTTGAACACGCTTGAATATCAACCGGCCAAGATTGCAGCGATGGAGGGCATCTGGGAGACGCAGGGCAGCGTGCCGGCGATTGTTTTTGCCTGGCCCGATGCCAAGACCCAGTCCAACCTCTACGAGATCGCGATTCCCCATCTCGCCTCGCTCTATCTGACCCACTCCTGGAGTGGCGAAGTCAAAGGCATCAAGGATTTCGGCGACAAACATCCGCCGGTTGCGCCGATCTTCTGGGCGTTTCGCGTCATGGTCGGCGTCGGTGTGCTGATGATGGCTGTCAGCTGGTGGACCGCTTTTCAGCTCAGACTCAAGAAAGACCTCTCAGATCTGAACGCACGGGTTCTCGTGGCCATGACTTTCGCCGGATGGGTTGCGCTGGTGGCAGGCTGGTATGTCACCGAAATCGGCCGGCAACCATGGATCGTCTATGGCGTCCTCACGACCGCGCAGGCCGCCTCCAAAGTGCCGGCCAGCAATATCGCCATCACGCTCGTGATGTATCTGACGATGTACGCCGCGTTGCTCGCATCGTATATATCGGTGGTCTTTTATCTCGCGAAGAAGGCGGGCTCCCATGAGACGGGAGAGCACCCCATCCATCCCCAGCCACTGGGCCAAGGGATCGGCCAAAAGGTCGGCCAACAGGTCGGCCAACCTTCGGCCGGGCTGCGCAATGCATGAGCTGACCAACCTCGACCTGACCAGCCCAGCGGGCTGGCTGCCGCTGTTTTTCGCGCTGATCATGGCCGTCTCGATGCTGGCCTATGTGATCCTTGATGGCTACGACCTCGGCGTCGGTATCCTCCTGCGTGAGACCGCCGACCTTGACCAGAAAGACATGATGATCGCCAGCATCGGCCCCTTCTGGGATGCCAATGAAACCTGGCTGGTGCTTGGCGTCGGGGTGCTGCTGGTGGCGTTTCCATCGGCGCACGGCGTCATTCTGGGTGCGCTCTATCTGCCGGTCGCGCTCATGCTTCTGGGGCTGACGCTTCGGGGCGTGGCATTTGATTTCCGGGTCAAGGCCAAGACTTACCACCGCCCTCGCTGGGATCGCGCGTTCTTCGCTGGGTCACTGATCGCGTCATGGGCACAGGGATTCATGCTTGGCCAGCTGATCACCGGCTTCAGACAGGATTGGCCAGGCCTGCTGTTTGCGGCATTGATCGGCTTATGCCTGATCTCGGCCTATCGCCTGCTTGGCGCCGGCTGGCTGATCATGAAATCCGAGGGTGCGCTGCAACACAAGGCGGTCGGCTGGGCAATGAGCAGTCTTTGGCTGACGGCGGCCGGTGTGCTGGCGATCTCGATTGCCACGCCCTGGATCAGCCCCGAGATTTTCGACAAGTGGTTCAAGTTTCCGAACGTGCTGATGCTGCTGCCGATCCCGGCGGTGACGCTTGGCCTGTTCGGCGTCATGGTCCGCAGCATCAGGCGCCTGCCGGTGCGTCTCGAGCAAGGCAATCAATATGGCGCAGAGGTGCCGTTTGCCTGCACGGTCGGCATTTTTCTGCTGTCGTTCTACGGCTTGGCCTACAGCCTGTTTCCCTGGCTGGTCGTCGATCAGCTGACAATCTGGAAAGCCGCCAGTTCGACCGAGGCCCTGACCGTCATTTTCTATGGCGTGGTCGTGGTCTTCCCGGTCATCGTCGGTTACACCATCTTTGCCTATCGGATCTTCTGGGGAAAGACGCGAGCACTCAGCTACTGAGTTCGCCCTCCCCTTGCGCATCAAAGGAAAAACTCATGGCTGGACCGCTCGAGGGTATTCGCGTCATCGACCTCACCACCGTGGTCTCCGGCCCGGTCTGCACGATGCTGCTTGCCGATCAGGGCGCCGACGTGATCAAGGTCGAGCCACCGGGTGGCGATATCGCCAGGCGCACCGCAGGTAATGGCGAGTTCACCGCGATGTTCGTTTCCTGCAATCGCGGCAAACGTTCCCTCGCAATCGATCTCAAGCAGCCTGCCGCATTGGCGATCCTGCATCGTCTGATCGCCGGGGCAGATGTCCTGGTCCAGAACTTTCGACCCGGCACCATGGAGCGCTTCGGACTCGACGATGCAAGCATACGTGCACTCAATCCGCGGCTGATCTACCTGTCGATCTCGGGTGTCGGTGAGACCGGACCTTATGTCGGCAAACGGGTCTACGACCCGGTCATCCAGTCGCTGTCGGGTTTTGCAGATGTTCAGGCCAATCAGGCCACCGGTCGCCCGCAACTGATCCGAACCATCGTTGCCGACAAGACCACCGCGGTGCATGCCGCGCAGGCCGTCTGTGCGGCGCTGTTTGCCCGCGAGCGCAGTGGTCAGGGTCAAAGCATCCACCTGTCGATGCTCGACACCATGGTGGCCTATCTCTGGCCTGAAGCCATGACCCAATACACCGTCGTCGGCAACGAAGCGAGTGCGATCAATCCGACCGCGCGACCCGACCTGATCTTTCAGACGCTCGACGGCTACATCACCGTTGGCTCGGTCTCCGATTCCGAATGGCAGGGGCTGTGCGGTGTCATCGGCAAGCCGGAGTGGATTGATGACCCCCGCTTCAAGACACCGGGAAAACGCGCGGCCAACGCAGCGCAGCGGATCACGCTGGTCGGCGAGATCCTGGCCACCGGTCATAGCCAGGACTGGCTCGATCGACTCGATGCTGCAGACGTGCCCTGCGCGCCGGTGCTGCGCCGTGGCGAGGTGATGAACAACCCGCAGGTGGTGAACAACCGCATGATCGAAGAGTTCGATCAACCGATGCTCGGTCGGGTTCGCCAACCGCGTCCGGCCGCCCGCTTTGATGCCACGCCCGCCCGAATCGGCGGACCCGCCCCGGCAATCGGCGAACACACCGACTCGATCCTGGCCGAACTCGGCTATTCGGCGCAGGACATCGACGCATTCAAGCGCTCGAAAGCGGCGAAATGAACGAGTCAGTCGAGGCCAAGACCGGCAGGACCCTCTGGGGCGCTGGAACCAGCCGGACCATTCGGCCGCATTGGGCCTTGCATGAACTGGGTCTGACCTACGACGTCAAACCGATCCTGCCGCGCACCGGTGAAACCCTGACCGAGGAATACACCGCGCTGACCGCCCGCCAGAAGATCCCCTTGCTGCAGGACCAGGGACTGGTGATCACCGAAAGCGCGGCGATCGTCGCCTATCTGTCCGATGCCTATGCAAACGACAGCAACCGACTGATGCCAACCGACGCTCGGCAACGCGCGATCTGCCTCGAATGGTGCTTTTTTATCGTCAGCGAACTCGACGCCACATCGCTCTATGTCATGCGCAGACATCAGGATCTGAGCGAGATCTATGGCGAAGCACCGACCGCCAACAAGGCGGCCGCTGACTATTTTCAAAAACAGATGCGCACCGTCGAGCGGGCGCTGTCGGATGGACGTCCGTTCATTCTGGGCGATCGATTCGGTGCCGCCGACATCCTGCTGTCGAGTTGCCTCACCTGGGCGGTGCGCTACCAGGTACCGGTCTCGGATCTCGCACTCGCCTACAACCGGACACTCACCGCGCGCGACGCCTATCAGAAGGCCGTGCTGCGAAATACTCCCGTTCGAAAGCCCTGAGTCGACCTGACGCTGCGGCCCGGCCTGCTCAACGATAGGCCAGAAGCAGCGAGCCTTTTTCGAGCGGATTCAGATCGATTCGCGAGACCGCAGAAAATCCCGCCTCGCGCAGCCAACCCCGGTATTCCTCTTCGCTGTAGGTTCGGGTTCCGGTCTCGTAAAGCAGCGTCAATCGAAATGCCGCATGGAAGGCGTTCAGCGGATCTTCGGCGAGATAGTCGTGAATAACCAGCAATCCACCAGGTCGCATCATTCGGGCGATTTCACCGAGCACGCGCCGGTTGTCGACCTCATGCTGGTTATGGCCGACTGACAGGTAGAGGACGATATCGCAGGGTTGAACCCAATCCAGATCAAGCAGGTTCGCCGGATGCAGGCGGATGCGATCGGATAAGCCCTCATTCGCCACCGTGGTCGCCGTGTCGGTCAGCGCCGAGGGCATATCCACGATCACGGCATTCAAGCGCTCATAAGTGCGACAGAAGCGGATCGAGTGCAGTCCGTGAGATCCGCCGAGATCGAGCAGCCGCGCGTGACGATCGGTGACCGGAACATGAGCGATCAGGTCGGGGCCCAGATCCTGTGCAAATGCCTGCATATAGCGAGAAAAAAGCGGGCCAAGATGCGGCTTGTCACGCATCGTGTCCCACAGCGAACGCTGCGGTGTACCGGCCACCACGGCACTCGACAGATCCCCCATCATCGACCAGGCCTCGTGAGTCCACAGAGCGCCCGGCGTGTAGTCGATCTGCCCCGCGCGGGTGAACCAGCGTTGCGTGCTGTCGGTGTTGGCATAACGCGTGGCCGACTTCGTCAGATAGCCGAGTGCGACCAGAAAGTCCGCCAGCGTGCGCGTGCCCTGTGCATCGGCAGCAAGACGCCCGGCCAGTTCATCTGCCTCGAGCGCGCCGCCAGCCAGCGCTTCAAAAAGACCCATGCGAGCGGCCGAGACAATTGCCGCCGACTTCATCATGGGCATATAGACATCCAGCATCGGCAACTCGGCGGTTCCGGTGGGCTGGCAGACATCGGGCTTTCGGGTTGGTGACATCGGCACATTGTGCTCGAAAGCGGGATCGCGATGTCGATCAGCGATGTAAACTGATCGGTATACATTCGCGGTGAAACCCACAGGAGTACCGATGTCTGACCTTCGCGCCTTGCGCCCTGTTTTGCCGATCCTGATCGGCGCATCGGTGATGCTCACCATGAGTCTGGGGCTGCGCCAGAGTCTGGGTGTCTTCATGCCCGCGCTCACCCGCGATGTGGGGATATCGGTTTCGCAATTCACGCTGGCCATCGCGGTGCAAAACCTGGTGTGGGGATTTCTGCAGCCGCTCACCGGAGCCTGGGTTGTGCGGATCGGCTATCGCCCTCTCATGGTGTCGGGTGGCCTGCTCTATGTCCTTGGCATGATGCTGCTGGCGACCGCCCAGGGAATGCTTGGCGTGACGCTCGGGGCCGGTATCGCGATCGGTGCGTCAATGGCCTGCAACGGTTCTGCCATTGCCATGGCAGTGGCTGCACGGCCGGTTTCTGCCGCCATTCGCAGCACGGTGCTCGGCGTGGTCTCGGCAGCAGGCTCGATTGGCGCACTGATCGCCGCACCAATCGGTCAGGCGCTGTCGCAGGAATACGGCTGGCGAATCGGACTGGCTGGCTTCGTCGTGATGGCCTTGGCCATCGTTCCGGCCGCCTGGTTTGCCGGCAAAGTCGATGCCCTGCCCTTGCCGCCAAAGGTCGCCGGCGATACCGAGACCCGTGCCCATGTCGTGGCCTTGCGTGCGTTGAAACATCCGCCCTTTGCGATCATGACGCTGGCCTACTTTGTGTGCGGCATGCAGTTGGTCTTTCTCACTACTCACCTGCCTTCCTATCTCGACAACTGCGGGCTCGATCCGATGCTCAGCGCCCAGGCGCTCGGCGTGATCGGCGGATTCAACGTTCTGGGCAGCCTGTTTTTCGGCTGGGCCGGTGGCCGATACAACAAGCTGCTGTTGCTGGGTGGCATCTATACCCTGCGATCACTCGGCATCGCCTGGTACTTCCTGTCGGCTGCCACACCCGCCAACACCCTGATTTTTGCTGCGATCATGGGATTTCTGTGGTTGGGCGTCGGACCTCTGGTGGCAGGCTATATCGGCGAAACCTTTGGCCTGCGATGGCAGGCCATGCTGGGGGGCGTCGCTTTCATGACTCACCAGATCGGCAGCTTCGTCGGTGCCTTCGGCGGGGGACTTGCCTATGACACGCTGGGGTCCTATCAACTCGCTCTGCAGGTCGGCGTTTCGCTGGGCCTTGCCGCAGGTCTGGTCCAGATGGCCTTTGCCCTGTCACGCCCACCCAAACCACCGACATTAGCGCCAGCCTGACGGCCATGCAGCCAAGCATCTCCGGCACCGTGAGCGAGCGAATTCTCGCTTCGGCCGACAAACTGTTTTACAGCAAAGGCATCCAGGCGGTGGGCGTCGATGAGCTGGCACGCGCAGCCGCTGTCAGCAAACGCACGCTCTACAAGCACTATCCGTCCAAGGATGAACTGGTCACTGCCTATCTGCTGAGGCGTGCGTCCCGCACAGCCTCATCGAATGAACCACCGCTCGAGCAGATCATGGGCGTTTTCGATACGCTCGAGCAGGCCTTTCGTCACCGCCGTTTTCGGGGCTGCCCCTTCGTGAACGCAGCGGCCGAATTTGGAGGCGATCGAACACACCCGGTCGTCGCGGTCGTCAAATCGATCAAGCTCGGCAGGCACGCCTGGTTCGAAGAACGGCTGCGCGACCTCGGTGCCCATGACCCGGCGGGGCTGGCTTACCAGATGATGCTGCTGGTCGAGGGCGCGATCACGAATTCGATGGTGCGCGGCTCAGACCCGCAGGCTGCGGTGGCGGCCAGACAGGCAGCCCGACTGTTGCTCAAGGCCGGCGGGCTCAAACTTGACTAAGGGTCGACTAAGTCCGCCCTGCCGACTCGGCAAGCGAGGTCTCGGGGCTGATGGCGCGATAGCTCGGTCGCGCACGCAAGCGATCGAGATAGGCCGCTGTTCTTGGAAACGCGCCAAGATCAAAGGCATCAACCTGCAGAGCCATTGCCAGGCACATATAGCCGACATCGGCCAATGTGAAGTCGCCGCAGAGATATTCCTTCTCGCCGATGCTTCGCTCGATAAACGGTAATGCCCGATTGCGCAGTGCGGCCCGGCTTTTTTCCATGCGCTCGAGATCACGCTTTTCGGGCGGCGACCAGTAAGGCATCCACAGCCCAGGCAGATCCCCGACCAGTATCGCCTCATCGCAATAGTTCTCGAACATGCGCACGGCGGCGCGATCAACCGGCGCAACCGGCATCAGACGCGGGACCGAATAGTGTTCCTCAAGATATTCGTTGATGACGGTCGAGTCATAGATGAGACGATCACCATCCTCGATATAGGGCACCTTGCCCAGAGGATGCTTGGCCAGAAATTCAGGGGGCTTCTTCCAGAGATCGCCAGGTCGCATCCGCTCGACGCGATAGGACAGTCCCTTTTCCTCCAGCATGACCTTGACCTTGCTGGCATTCGTCGAGCGCAAAGTCCCCCAGGGATACTCGAGTTCGGTGGTGTGGACAACGATCATGGCGCTCCCTTGCATGGCGGTTGGTCGAATTTCTCAAAAGCGGATCGCGTCTGAACAAGTCAAGTGACTTGCCCGCGCGGGTTCGCTATCTTCTCCCGAAACACGCACCCTTCGCTGCGTGATCATCCGAATAACGCCTGGAGCTTTGACGACATGACCGATGCGGCCTATACCCCCCCCAAGATCTGGACCTGGAACAAGGCCAGCGGTGGGCGCTTCGCCAATATCAATCGGCCGATCGCGGGGCCGACGCAGGATAAGGAACTGCCGATTGGTCGTCACCCGATGCAGCTCTATTCGCTGGGGACACCCAACGGTGTCAAGGTCACCGTGATGCTCGAAGAGTTGCTTGCCCTGGGCCACAGCGGCGCCGAATACGATGCCTGGCTGATCCGCATCAGCGAAGGCGAGCAGTTCGGCAGCGGTTTCGTCGACGCCAATCCCAATTCGAAAATCCCGGCATTAGTCGATCGTAGCGGCTCGACGCCGATCAACGTCTTCGAGTCGGGTGCGATCTTGCTGCATCTGGCCGAGAAATTCGGCGTGATGCTGCCGGCGCAAGGACAAGCGCGAGCCGCTTGCCTGTCGTGGCTCTTCTGGCAGATGGGCAGTGCGCCTTATCTTGGCGGCGGCTTCGGGCACTTCTATGCCTATGCGCCGACAAAAATCGAATACGCCATCGATCGGTTTGCCATGGAAGTCAAACGACAGCTTGATGTGCTCGACCGGCATCTGGCTACCAGCGAATACATGGCCGGTCAGGACTATTCAATCGCCGACATCTCGATCTGGCCCTGGTATGGCGCGCTGGCCAAGGGTCTGCTGTATGGCGGCGGCGAATTCCTGCAGGTCCAGGAGTACAAGCATGTCCAGCGCTGGACCGATCAGATCGCACTGCGCCCTGCGGTCAAACGCGGACGCATGGTCAACCGCCTGATGGGCGATCCGGCGAGCCAGCTTCACGAGCGCCATGACGCGAGCGACTTCGACACCAAAACGCAGGACAAGCTCGCACCGCGCTGAGCCGTTCCCAGGAGACCTGATGAGCATGCCGGATCTGACGCTCCCCGCCGACGGGTTGATTGCCGTCGTCAAGCGCGATTGCCCCACCTGCGTCCTGACCGAACCGGTCCTGGCCGAACTCGCCGCACGCACCGGGTTGACCGTTTTTACCCAGGACGACCCGGCCTTTCCCGAGTCGATTGCGCAACCCGTCAACGACAGTGCGCTGAATGTCTCGCATGCCTTGGCCATCGACATCGTCCCGACCCTGATCCGGCGCGAAGGCGGGCGCGAAATCGCCCGCACCTATGGCTGGGATCGCGCCGAATGGGAACGGGTGAGCGGGCAGGACAAGCTCGGCATCGATCTGCCTGCGATGCGCCCGGGATGCGGCGCGCTGAATGTCGAGCCGGCCAATCTCGAAGATCTGCTGATCCGCTTTGAGCAGACCGGACTGAGCGCTCGGAAAGTCGAATTCGGTGAGGACGAGGACGAGATCGAGGCGATCTACGAACGTGGATGGACCGACGGATTGCCAGTCGTGCCTCCGACTCAGCGTCGAGTGCTGCGCATGCTCGCCGGCACTCTGCGCGATCCCAAAGAAGTCATCGGCCTTTGCCCGCCCAATCTGGTGCCACTGACGGTTGAAAAGGTCGCGATCAACGCAGTCATGGCAGGCTGCAAGCCTGAATATCTGCCGGTTGTGCTCGCGGCAGTCGAGGCGGTGCTTGACCCGGCCTTTGCCATGCACGGCGTGCTGGCCACCACGATGTTCGTCGGGCCTGTGCTGGTCGTGAATGGTCCGATACGCCGCCAGATATCGATGAATGCCCGTGGCAATGCGCTTGGCCAGGGCAACCGCGCGAATGCCACGATCGGCCGGGCCGTGCAGCTGATCATCCGCAACGTCGGCGGCGGGCGGCCCCAGGAAGTCGATCGAGCCACCCTGGGCAATCCCGGGAAATACACCTACTGTTTTGCAGAAGATGAGGAAGGCTCGTCCTGGGAGCCCCTGTCGACCGACTTCGGGCTCGCGCGCGGCATCTCCAGCGTCACGGTCTTTGCGGGATTCGGGCTTCAGGGCGTCGTCGATCAGAAATCGCGAACTCCGGAGAGCCTGGCCCGCAGCATGGCCGAGTCACTCAAGGCAATCCACAACGTCAAGCTCGCACCCGCCTGCGACGCGATGCTGGTGGTCTGCCCCGAGCACGAGCGCACCTTCAGGCAGGCCGGCTGGAGCAAACAGCGGCTGCTCGACGAACTGATGACGCTGTGCGAGATACCGGGCGACAGCCTGGTGCGCGGCGTCAAGGGCATTGACGAGGGCTATCCCGAGTCGGTCGCCGGTACGACACGAAACAAATTTCGCCCGGGCGGACTGCTCATCGTTCGCGCGGGCGGCGGCGCCGGAATGTTTTCCGGCATCATCGGCGGCTGGTCTTCCGGCGGTGCAGCCGGATCGCTGCCTGTCAACAGAGAGGTGAAATCATGACTGTCATCATGGACCCGACGGCGGAGCAAAGTCCGACGTCGCGCGAAAGGCTGGCGCGCCCCGACCAGCTCCAAGGCCTCACGGTCGGTCTGCTCGATATCTCAAAACCGCGCGGCAATATCTTTCTTGATCGCCTCGATGCACTGCTCACCGAGCGCGGCATCGTCGTCAAGCGATACATGAAGCCTACGGTGGCCAAGCCCGCACCATTGCCGCTGCGCCAGCAGATCGTGGGTGAAGTCAATGTGGTCATCGAAGGGCTGGCCGACTGAGGGTCCTGTACGTCGTGCTGTACGCATGACCTCGCAGATCTCGAAGCCAATGGCATCCCCTCGGTCGGTGTGGCAACCACTGAATTCATCGACGCAGCAGCCGTCCAGTCGAAAGCGCTCGGCACCGATCCGGCGTACGTCTTTGTGCCGCATCCGGTGCAGGATCGGACCGACGACGAAATGAGGGCGATGGCCGATCAGCACCTGGAGGCGATTCTCGCGCTGCTGGTCAAAAAGTCCTGACGCACAACGCCGACGCGCGCCGCCATCCGATGTGGCGCCGCGGCACCCCTTCCAACACACAGGAGACAGACATGCATCTTGAAGGCAAAGCCGCCATCGTGACCGGCGCAGGCCGCGGCATCGGCCGTGACGTCGCGCTGCTTCTCGCCCGCGAGGGCGCACGGGTCATCGTGAACGACCCCGGTGTCGGTCGCGGCGGCGAGCCGACCGATGAGCGTCCGGCCGACGATGTCGTCAATGAGATCAGGGCAGCCGGCGGCACCGCGATTGCCAACTATGACAGCGTGGCCGATTACCAGAAGGCCGGACGCATGGTCGCGCAGTGCGTCGATACCTTCGGGAAGATCGACATCCTGATCAATGTCGCCGGCATGCTTCGCGAGCGAATGATCTGGAACATGTCGGAAGACGATTTCGACACCGTCATCAATGTGCACCTGAAAGGCCACTGGGCAATGTCCCATCACGCGATCAAGTACATGCGGCGCGAAGGCTATGGGCGCATCGTCAACTTTTCGTCGGATGCCTTCAAAGGCTCGGTCGGACAGTGCAACTACAGCGCGGCCAAGGCCGGCATCATCGGACTGACTCGTTCGATCGCCAAGGAGACTGCAAAGTTCGGCATCACCTGCAACGCGCTGTGCCCGGCAGCCGACACACGGATGATGATGAATGATGCAGTGATCGCCAATCAGAAACGCAAGCTCGAAGCCGGGCTGATGACCCAGGAGCAATACGACCGCTTCTTCGAGGGCCGCGGGCCGGAGCATATTGCACCGATGGTCGCCTATCTGTGCACCGACGGCGCCGATGCCATCAATGGCCATGTTTTTCATGTCGAGAAGGGCCGAATCAACACCTACTATTACGGCGAGGACTTCAAGACCCTGACCAATGACGGCTCGGTCTTCACGGTGGACCAACTGATCGCGCAGATCCCCTCAAGCATCATGGCCGGCATCACGCCGGTCGTGCCTGTCGTCAAGCGGGAGGATGCGGTCAAGTCAGCCGGTTAGATCGACCGGCCGGTGGCTGCCCAGTAGGGGTCGCGCAGCAAGCGCTTCTGGAGTTTGCCGGTCTCGGTACGCGGCAGGGTGTCACGGAATTCAACCGTCCGTGGCACCTTATAGCCGGCCAACGCATCGCGGCAATGCTGCACGAGCGACTCGATCAGCACCTGATCTGCGCTCAGGCCCGACGTGAGCTGCACGATTGCTTTGACCTCCTCGCCGAACTCCGCATTAGGCACACCAATCACCGCAGAATCAGACACTGCAGGGTGGGTGGCAAGCACCGCCTCGATCTCTGCGGGATAGATGTTCACGCCGCCTGAGATGATCATGTCGATCAGTCGATCGGTGAGATAGAGATAGCCTTCGGCATCCATCCAGCCGACATCGCCGGTTGTGAAAAGCCCCGCGCCGCGATGGGCAGCCGCAGTCTTGGCCGGATCGTTGTGATACTGCACGGTGATGCCCCGCCGGTTGCGCATCCAGATCGTGCCGTGCTCACCGACCTGCGCAGCCGAGCCGTCTTCATGAAGAATGAAGACGTCGGTCTGCTGGAGGATTCGCCCGACCGAGCCCGGGCGCTTGAGCCACTCAGCCGACGAAATGCCAGTAACCACAGCGCCTTCGGTCGAGCCGTAATACTCGTGAATGCAAGGGCCCCACCAATCGATCATGTCGCGCTTGACCTGGGGCGGACAAGGCGCCGCGCCATGCCAGACGCATCGCAGCGACGAACCGTCGAAAGCGTCTTTGAGGGCAGCATCGAGCCGCAGCAAACGGATGAACTGGGTGGGCACCAGATGCAGATTGGTGACACGGTAATCATCGATCAGTCGCAAGGTGCCTGCGGCATCAAACCGGTGCGTCATGACGACGGTCGAGCCGGCCAGCAGCGGCAAAAAGGCAAAGCTCCACTGCGCAGAGTGATAGTAGGGGCCGGCCAGCAGCGTCATGCCGTCGGGCGGCAAGTCAAGCATCGCCAACATGCCCTGAGCCATTGACTTGAGCGACTCGATCGGCGGCGGGCCATCGGTCAGTCGCACCACGCCCTTGGGCCGTCCGGTGGTCCCCGAGGTGTAGAACATCGGGCCACCGGCGCATTGCCCCACAGGCTCGCTGTCATCGCACTCGGTATCGATCAGCTTCTCGTACGAGAGGAATCCGTCGGGAGTGCTGTCGGCGGGATCAGTCAGTGCACAAACCCGAAGGCGCGCTGCGCTGTCTGGCGCCAGGGCCAATGCCTGCATGGCGACCGTCGCAAAGCGGGTATCGGTAAACAGCGCTACCGATTTCGAATCGATCAGGACATGAGCCAGTTCATCGGCAGTGAAGTGCCAGTTGACCGGGACATACGTGATACCGGCATGATGGGCCGCCACCATCAGTTCGAAGGCCTGACGCGAATTGCCGCAAAAAAAGCCGATCCGATCACCCGGCTCAAGGCCCGCTGCATGCAAGGCACGAATCAGACGATTGACCCGGCTGTTCAGGGCGATCCATGAACAGGATCCGGATTCATCGATCAGCGCGGGTGCATTACCCCGGCGCTGCGCCGCCAGAGCGGTCATCAGGGCCATCTTCGTCTCCAACTGGCTTGTCTTTGCTTGTGATCTTACCGTCTCGCCTCGATCGCACTGAGGCAGCCGGTTTGGGCAGACGCTCGTCGGCTTCTGTTCGACAGACACAGGTGTACTGATCTTCGTGATTGGCACTAAACTTCGCCATTCACCAAGGACGAATCCGATGAATCTGCTACTGAGAGGCCTGTGCCTCTTCGCTTATGTGATGGCGGGCGCCAAGCTGGCCGGCCTGCTTCCTGAAGGTCAATTCGAGCACGCGCCGATCGTGGCCGGCGTCCTGCTCGGACTGCACCTGCTTGAAGTGATCTTCATGTTTCGGCATGTGCGTCTGTACAAGGGGTCACTGGCGGTCAGTGTCATCCTGACGCTGCTGTTCGGATTGCTGCACTGGAAACCGCTTGCCGATGCCAAGGCCCAGGCTGCAGGCAGCCATTGAGCCGATGAACATGGCCGCAAGACCACTGGGACATCTGAGCCGCGCGAGTCTGGTCATCGCACTTGGTCTGTGTCTGAACGGCACGGCCACCGCGGCACAGCCAGACCGGCCCAATATCGTGGTGCTGGTGGCCGATGACTGGGGATTCACCGATGTCGGCGCCTTCGGCGGCGAGATCACCACACCCCATCTTGACGAGTTGGCGCGCCGTGGCATGCGCTTTTCCAACTTTCATGTCGCCGCATCCTGCTCGCCCACGCGATCGATGCTGCTGACTGGCGTCGACAATCATCGCAATGGTCACGGCAACCTGCGCGAGACCATGCCCCGTGAACACCTCGGCAAGCCGGGCTATCTCGGCTCGCTGGTACCGAATGTCGTGACGCTGGGCACGCTGTTGCACGACGCGGGCTACCGGACCTCTGTCGCCGGCAAATGGAATGTCGGCAGCGAACCCGACAACCTGCCCGACCGCCGCGGCTTCGACCAGTCATTCGTGATGGGCGATACCGGCTCCGACAACTGGGAACCCGAAAAGCGCTACCTGCCGCATAACGCCAAGGTGAACTGGTTCGAAAACGGCAAGACGCCGGTCATGCCTGCCGAGTTCTATTCATCGACCTTTTTCATCGACAGGACCATCGGCTATCTGAAGAGCGGCGAAGGCAGCGGCAAGCCCTTCTTTGCCTATGTCGGCTTCCAGGCCAACCATGTCCCGGTCCAGGCGCCTCAAGCCTTCATCGACCAGTACAAGGGTCGCTATGACCGTGGCTGGACCGCGCTGCGCGACGCACGGCGAGACAGGGCGGCAGAGCTCGGACTTGCGCCGAAGGCCACGCCGATGGTGACCATGCGAACGACCGAAAACTGGGACGCTTTGAACCCGAGCGAGCGCCAGTACCAGGCTCGACTGATGGAAGTCTATGCCGGCATGGCCAGCGCCATGGACCATGAGGTCGGTCGTCTGATTGCACATCTGAAATCCACCGGCGAGTTCGAAAATACCGTCTTCGTCTTTTTGTCCGACAACGGCCCCGAAGGCTCCGACTACAAGGAAGCCGATATCTGGCTGAGGTTTCATTACAACCGCGACCTTGATCGCCTGGGCGGCAAAGGCGCCTATGTTGTTCCCGGACCATCGTGGTCGAGCGCGTCGGCATCGCCGCTCGACACTTTCAAGTTTTACGCGGGCGAAGGCGGTATCCGCTCGCCCCTGATTATCAGCGGCGCACCCGGGACAGCCGCCAATCAGATTCACGCCGGGCTGACCCATGTCACCGACATCCTGCCGACCCTTCTCGAACTGGCGAAGGTCCCTCGGCCTGGAACAAGCTATCAGGGTCAGTCGATCGAGGCACCCAGCGGTCGAAGCCTGCTGCCGGTGCTGAACGATCCGGCCTTGCGTGTGCGCACCGCTGACGAGCTGCTCGGATACGAGCTGGCCGGCAACAAGGCACTCTTCAAGGGTGATCTCAAACTGGTCCTGAACACCGCACCGATCGGTGACGGGCAATGGCACCTCTATGACATGCGCACTGACCCCGGCGAGACCAGGGATCTGCAGCAGCAGCGCCCGCAAGAGTTTGCCGCGATGAAGGCCGACTACACTGCCTGGGCGAGCGCACAGGGTGTATTGCCGATGCCGCAGGATTACAACCCGGTGCGACAGGTCATGATCAACACCGTCTTCAATTACTGGATTCCGGCCTACCTGAACTCGACGATCACCGTGCTCGCAGGTATGGTCTTCGCCGGCGGCTTGCTGATCGCCCGACGCAGGCGCGCTCGCAGGGGCTGACGCCCTTTCTTTTCTGGCCTTTCGACGCGGCACGCGATGAATGACGTGAGGACACTGCCGCTTCGACTGATCGCCTGGGGGGCTCTCGGGGTGGCCTTGCATGTCGGGCTTGCCCGTTTTGCCTACGGGGTGGTGCTCCCATCACTGCGCAATGAATTGGGGCTCGGCTTTACAGCGGGCGGCGTACTCAACGCGCTGCATCTGGCGGGCTACCTTGCCGGCACCCTGATGGGACCGATGCTTGGGCGCCGCATGGGCCTGGCTCGACAGATGCGCGCCGGCAATCTGCTGACTGCTGCAGGCGCCCTGCTGTGCGCGATGGTTCCGACAACTTTCTGGGGTGCCAGTCTGCTGCTCGGTGCAGGACGCCTTGCCACCGGCCTGGGCGCAGGCGCCACGATCATCGCCATCATGGTCAGCGTCTTCTCGCAGGTGAATGAATCATCCCGGGCGACCGCCAGTGTCCTCATGTGGACCGGGATGGCGGGGGCTGTGCTCGCCTGCGGCATTGGCGCACCCTGGTTGCTTGAACCGGGCGCATGGCGACTGTCATTTGCGGCAGCCGCCATGCTGGCCATCGTGCTCGCATTTGGATTTCCCACTTTGATCGTGCCCTCATTCGCCTCGGCTGGCGAACCCGCATTCAAGCTCGCCCTGGTCGCAACACCGCGATGGGCCTGGCTGGTGGCCACCTACGCCTGCTTTGGCATGGGTTATGTGGCTTATTCGACCTTCGCTGGCGCGAGGCTTTCGGCCGCCGCCGCGCCGATCTGGGTCATTGCCTCGACCTGGACCATCCTTGGACTGGCCACGCTGGCGGGCAGTGCCGCAACCATCGCGCTGCTCAGCCGGCCCTTGCTGCGCTCCTATGCCCTGCCGGTCGCCATGGCCTTGGCGGCGGCAGGCTGCGCGGTCTCTGCCGCCACCGATGCCGGCGCGGCCCTGAGCGGCGCGATTCTGGTCGGCCTGGGTTTGGCCGCCACGCCCGCTCTGGTGACTGCGGCAGCACGTGCACGCAGCAGTG
>CAIKZV010000732.1 GCA_903831925.1 uncultured Burkholderiales bacterium | reverse complement strand
GCGCGGCGCGCTCGAGGAGGCGCGAGTGGAGGTAGAAGACGTCGCCGGGGTACGCCTCGCGCCCGGGGGGGCGGCGGAGGAGGAGCGCCATCTGACGGTACGCCACCGCCTGCTTGGACAAGTCGTCGTAGACGATCAGAGCGTCTTCACCGCGATCGCGGAAGTACTCACCCATCGTGCAGCCGGCGTAGGCCGACAGGTACTGCATCGCGGCCGATTCCGAAGCAGAAGCCACCACCACGATGGTGTAGGCGAGCGCGCCCGTTTCTTCGAGCTTGCGCACCACGTTGGCGATCGTCGAGGCCTTCTGGCCGATCGCGACATAGACGCACTTGATCCCGGTTTCTTTCTGATTGATGATCGCGTCGAGCGCGACCGCGGTCTTGCCCGTCTGGCGGTCACCAATGATCAGTTCGCGCTGTCCGCGTCCCACCGGCACCATCGAATCGATGGCCTTCAGTCCGGTCTGGACGGGCTGCGACACACTCTGACGCGCGATCACACCCGGTGCGACTTTTTCAAGCACGTCGGTGAGCTTCGCATTGATCGGGCCCTTGCCGTCGATCGGTTCGCCCAGCGTGTTGACCACGCGACCGAGTAGCTCCGGGCCCACCGGAACAGCAAGAATCCGACCGGTCGCCTTGACCGTGTCGCCCTCCTTGATGTGCTCGTAGCTGCCCAGCACCACGGCGCCCACCGAGTCGCGCTCGAGATTGAGGGCCAGCCCGAAGGTTTCGCCGGGGAATTCGATCATCTCGCCCTGCATCACGTCCGAGAGGCCGTGAATCCGGCAAATCCCGTCGGTCACCGTGACGACCGTTCCCTGATTGCGGGTATCGGCATCGACGGCCAGGTTTTTGATCTTGGTTTTCAGCAGTTCGCTGATTTCGGCTGGATTGAGTTGCATTGCAAAACTCCTAGTGCATCAGGGCGCTGGCGAGCTGGGACAGCTTGCCGCGCACCGAGAGGTCAGTCACTTCGTCGCCGATGCGAATCGACACGCCGCCGATCAGCAGGGCATCGACATCGACCGACACCTTGACCGGGCGGCCATGGCGCTGTGTCAGCACAGCCACCACGTCGGCCACCTGGGCATCATTCATGGGAAACGCAGAGGTCACCCTCGCGTCGATCACGCCCTCATGGGCATCGCGCGCCTGCTCGAAGAGCTGCGCAATTTCAGCCAGGACGCTCAAGCGCTCATTGGCGGCGAGGACCTGCACAAAGCCCTGCAAGGGGCCTGCGCCGATCCCGGCAATCTCGATCACCGCCTGCGCAATCTGCGCCCCCGACAGCGCCGGATTGGCAATGAGGTGCTCGGCGCCGGGCGCATGCACGACCGCAGCCAGACTGCGCAGGCCCGCGCTCCAGGTCGCCAGCTGGCCGGCGCCGTGGGTTTGGGCATCCTCGACCGCGAGCTGGAAAGCCGCTTCCGCGTAGGGACGCGCAATGGTGAGCGGTTCAGCCATGCTCAGCGTCCCGGGGTCTGGCTCTGCCCATGCAGCTCAGCCGAAAGGTTGGCGAGCAGCTCGGCATGACGGGCAGCATCAATCTCGCGGCGCAGAATTTGCTCAGCACCCGCCACCGCCAACGCAGCGACCTGGTCACGCAGCACATCGCGCGCGCGCTGCATCGCGAGCGACGCCTCTTCCTCGGCCGCCTTGCGCGCAGCCGCTACGATGCGCGCACCCTCGGCTCGGGCTTCGTCGATTGACTGTGCAACCTGGCGTTCGCCGGCCGCACGGACTTCGGCTGCGCTCGTGCGCGCTGAGGCGATCTCGGCCTCGACCCGGCGCTGGGCGTCGGCCAGTTCGGTACGTGCGCGGTCAGCGGCAGCGAGACCATCGGCGATCTTGCGCGAGCGGTCATCGAGCGCCTGAGTGATCGGCGGCCAGACGAACTTGGCAGTAAACCACCACAGCGCGCAGAAGACGACGATCTGGACGATCAGAGTCGCATTCAGATTCACGGAAGGATCATCCTTTGAACGGGTTAGCGAAGGCGAACATCATCGCG
>CAIKZV010000731.1 GCA_903831925.1 uncultured Burkholderiales bacterium | reverse complement strand
TGCCCGAATGCCTCAGAGATCTCGTTTGAGTGCAGGGAACAGTATGACGTCACGGATACTGGGGCTGTCTGTCAGCAACATGACCAGTCTGTCGATCCCGATGCCGCATCCGCCTGTGGGCGGCATCCCATATTCGAGTGCCCGCACATAGTCGGCGTCGTAGTACATCGCCTCCTCGTCGCCGGCCTCCTTGGCTTCGACCTGGGCGCGAAAGCGTGCGGCCTGGTCTTCCGGGTCGTTCAGCTCCGAAAAACCGTTGGCGATTTCGCGCCCGGTCATGAAGAGCTCGAAGCGTTCGGTGATGCCTGGGCGGGTGTCAGAGGCCCGGGCCAGCGGCGAGACCTCGATCGGGTAATCGATGATGAAGGTGGGCGACCAGAGTGATGATTCGGCGACTTCTTCGAAGAGCGCCAATTGCAGCGCGCCGACGCCGGCGTGCCGGTGCCGCGGGTCGTTGATGTCGACGCCGAGTTTGCGCAACTCGCCGCGCAGGTAGTCAAGGTCTGACAGCGGTGCGCCCTGATAGGCCGGGGCGTGGGTGCCGATCGCCTCGGCAATGGTCATGCGGGCAAAGGGCACCGAGAGGTCGAGTTCGCGGCCCTGGTAGGTGAGGGCAGTGGTGCCGCAGGCAGCGCTTGCGGCCGCGCGAATCACGGCTTCGGTGAAGTCCATCAGCCACCGGTAGTCGGTATAGGCGGCATAGAACTCCATCATCGTGAATTCGGGGTTGTGCCGGGGGCTGATCCCCTCATTGCGGAAATTGCGATTGATCTCGAACACCCGCTCGAAGCCGCCAACCACCAGCCGCTTGAGATAGAGCTCTGGCGCAATGCGCAGGAACATCTGCTGATCGAGCGCGTTGTGATGGGTGATGAAGGGCTTGGCGGCAGCGCCCCCCGGAATCGGCTGCAGCATCGGCGTCTCGACTTCGAGAAAGCCGTTGTCGGTCATGAAGCGGCGCACCGCGGTGATGGACGCGCTGCGGGCGATGAAGGTCTTGCGGGCGGCCTCATTGGCGATCAGATCGACATGGCGCTGGCGATAGCGCTGCTCCTGATCGGCCAGGCCGTGAAACTTGTCGGGCAGCGGCCGAAGCGACTTGGCAAGCAATCGCAGCGAACCGACCCGCACCGACAACTCGCCCTTCATGGTTCGAAAGAGCGTGCCTTCGGCGGCAACGATGTCGCCGAGGTCCCAGTGCTTGAAGGCGTCGTGCGCGGCACTGCCCACGCCTTCGTCATTGATCCAGAGTTGCAGCCGGTCGGTGGCGTCCTGGAGGGTGGCAAAGCTCGCCTTGCCCTGGACCCGCTTGAGCATCATGCGACCGGCGACCGAGACCTTGACCGCAGCCGCCTCGAGCGCCTCGCGGCTGTGCTCGGCATGCGCGGCCAGCAGCGGGCCGGCGCGGTCGGCAGGCACGAAATCATTCGGATAGGCAATGCCCGATTCACGCAGGCGTGCAAGCTTGGCGCGCCGCTCGGCAATGATCTGGTTTTCGTCGACCGCCGGGGTGGCGGCATCGAGCTCGGCGGCGGGCTTGGCTTGGTCGGTCATGGCTCAGACACCCTGCTTGAGACTGGCGCTGATGAAGGGGTCGAGGTCGCCGTCGAGCACCGACTTGGTATTGCTGATCTCGACGTTGGTACGCAGATCCTTGATCAGCGATTTGTCGAGGATGTAGGAGCGGATCTGATGGCCCCAGCCGATATCGGTCTTGGAGGCTTCGACCTTGTCCTGTTCGGCCTGGCGCTTGCGCACTTCGTGTTCGTAGAGCCGCGAGCGCAGCATGGTCATCGCTTCGTCCTTGTTGCGGTGCTGCGAGCGGTCGTTCTGGCACTGCACGACGATATTGGTCGGCAGGTGGGTGATGCGAACCGCCGATTCGGTCTTGTTGACGTGCTG
>CAIKZV010000730.1 GCA_903831925.1 uncultured Burkholderiales bacterium | reverse complement strand
TGCTTGCCCGAGGTGATGAACTGCTTGACCCCGTCGATCACATACGACACCCGCCCGTCTGCTGCGGTTTCTCGCCTGGCGGTGGTGCGCAGCGCCGAGGCATCCGACCCGACATGCGGCTCGGTGAGGCAGAAAGCACCGAGCATCTCGCCACGAGCCAGTGGCGCGAGCCACCGCGCCTTTTGCGCCTCGTTGGCGTACGTCATCAGGATCGAGGCGACCGGACAGTTGTTGACCGAGATGATGGTCGAGGTGGCACCGCAGCCGGCAGCGATCTCCTCGATGATCACCGCGAGTGCGGTGTAATCGAGGCCCGCACCGCCCCAGCGCTCGGGCACCGCCACGCCATAGCAGCCGAGCGCCGCCAGTCCGCGCAGGGCCTGCGCCGGAAAGGTCGATTCGCGGTCCCAGCGGGCAGCGTGGGGTGTGATCTCGGCAGTGACAAAGGCACGCACCGCATCGCGCACCTGGGCATGTTCGGCGGACAGGATCATCGAAAACTCGGCTTCAGTTCGTCTTCAGTTCGGATGCAGCAATGCCTGATCAGGCGATGTAGGGACTCGGCATCGCGGGCGGCACAATCCGCGCATCGACTTCGATCTCGATCTTCATGCGCGGATCGACCAGCCCGACCACCATCGCGGTGGCTGCCGGTCGGGCTCGCGCGAAATACTGACCGAAGATCGGCGCCAGCAGCGCGAAGAGCTCCGGCTCGGTAAAGAGATAGCGCACCCTCACCACATCATCGAGCGAGCAGTTCGCCTGGGCGAGCGCGGCACTGATATTGGCAAAGCACTGATGGGTCTGGGCGACCGGATCGGCATCGATGCTCATGTCGGCATAGTTGAAGCCGGTGGTGCCCGAGACCAGCACGCTGTCGCCGTCGACGATCGCCCGTGAATAGCCGGCGGTTGCTTCGAAGGCGGACCCCGACGAAATCCGTCGCAGCCCGCTTTCTGTTTTCAGCGTTGCCATGTGGGTCAGACCAGTTCGATGCCGACCGCGGTCGCTTCGCCACCGCCGATGCACAGCGAGGCAATGCCGCGCTTGCCGCCGGTTTTCTTCAGCGCGCCGATCAGGGTCACGATCAGGCGTGCACCCGATGCGCCGATCGGATGGCCCAGCGCACAGGCGCCGCCGTGAATATTGACCTTGGCATGCGGCAGATCGTGCTCTTTCATTGCGGCCATCGCGACCACCGCAAAGGCTTCGTTGATCTCGTACAGATCGACATTCGCGCTTGACCAGCCGGTCTTGTCGTAGAGCTTCTTGATGGCACCCACCGGCGCGGTGGTGAACCACTGCGGCTCCTGCGAGTGGGTGGTGTGCGCGACCAGCTTGGCCAGCGGTGTGACGCCGAGTTTGGCGGCGGTGGAGGCCCGCATCATGACCAGGGCGGCTGCGCCGTCGGAGATCGATGACGAGGTGGCGGCGGTCACGGTGCCGTCCTTGCGAAAGGCGGGCTTCAGGCCGGGGATCTTGGAGGTGTCGCTCTTGAAGGGGCTTTCGTCCTTGCCGATCACGACATCGCCCTTGCGACCGGCGACCGTCACCGGTGCGATCTCGAAGGCAAACGAGCCGTCTTCATTGGCCTTGCGGGCGCGCTCGGTCGAGGCGATCGCATAGGCATCCTGTTCGGCGCGGGTGAAGCTGTATTTGCCGGCGCAGTCTTCGGCAAATTGGCCCATCGATTTGCCGCCGCCATTGGGCGTCTTGTCGTAGGCGTCCTCCAGGCCGTCGAGGGCCATGTGATCGAAGAGCGTGCCATGGCCGTAGCGATAGCCGTTGCGGCCCTTGAGCATCATGTAGGGCGCATTCGACATGCTCTCCATGCCACCGGCCACGATGATGTCCTGGCTGCCGACCGCGAGCAGGTCATGGGCCAGCATGGCCGCTTTCATGCCCGAGCCGCAGACCTTGTTGATGGTGGTGGCACCCGCCGACACCGGCAGGCCTGCGCCGAGCGCGGCCTGGCGGGCCGGTGCCTGGCCCTGACCGGCGGGCAGCACGCAGCCCATGATGACTTCCTGGATCTGCTCGGGCTTGAGGCCGGCGCGCTCGAGCGCCGCCTTGATCGCAAACGCGCCGAGCTGGTGGCCGGCGAACGACGACATCTCGCCGTTCATGCTGCCGATCGGGGTGCGGGCGACAGAGACGATAACGATGGGATCGGACATGGTGGACTCCTTGACGGTTCAGGCTGATGTTGACTGGTGATGAAAGCGCATCGATTCAGGATAGGGAAAGACATCCTCGAGCAGGCCGGCGCGAATGCCCGCCTGCTTTTTCTGCCAGAAGGCCGCATCGAGCAATTCGGCATGATGCTTCATGAAAAGCGCCCGGATGCGCGGATCGCCCAGCAAGAAGGTGCCGAACTCTTCCGGAAAGACATCGTTGGGACCCACGGTGTACCACGGCTCCGAGGCCATTTCGTCTTCGGGCGTGCGGGGCGGCGGAATCCTGCGGAAATTGCAGTCGGTCATGTAGGCCACCTCGTCGTAGTCGTAAAAGACCACACGGCCCTGGCGGGTCATGCCGAAATTCTTGTAAAGCATGTCGCCCGGGAAGATGTTGGCGGCGACCATCTGCCGGATGGCATCGCCGTATTCGATGATCGCGTGCTCGCGCTGCGCATCGTCGGCCTGCTCGAGAAAAATGTTGAGCGGGATCATCCGGCGTTCGATGTAGAGGTGCCGGATCACGATGTTGGTGTCGTCCTCCTCGATCAGCGACGGCGCGGTTTCGCGCAGCTCCTTGAGCAGCGCCGGATCAAGCCTGGCCTTGGGAAAGGGCACGTCGGAATATTCCCAGGTGTCGGCCATGCGTCCGACCCGGTCGTGCACCTTCACCAGCTGATACTGCTTCTTGACGAACTCGCGGCTGACATCCTTGCGCCGGGTGTCCTTGATGATCTTGAAGACATAAGGAAACGAGGGCAGCGTGAACACGCCCATCACCAGACCCTTGATGCCGGGGGCGATCACGAAGCGATCGTCTGAATGGTTCAGGTGCGCGAGCATGTCGCGGTAAAAGGCGGTCTTGCCCTGCTTGTGCAGCCCGAGCATGGTGTAGATCTCAGACTCCGGCTTGGTCGGCATCAGGCTCTTGAGGAACCTGACGTAGGCCGAGGGCACCTCCATGTCGACCATGAAATAGGCGCGCGAAAAATTGAAAAGCGTCTCCAGACGTTCGGTACCGAAGAGGACGGTGTCGAGATACAGGCGCCGGCGCGCATCCTGCAGGATCGGGATCGCAAACGGCAACAGCTCGCCGTCGTTGAGATAGCGGCCGATCAGGTAGGCGCCCTTGTTGCGAAAAAAAAGCGTCCGCAGGACATGGACCTGGCAATCGATGGCAGCGTCGAGGGCCTCGGGCGTATGCGCCCGCAGCGCCGCCAGCACCCGCGCGAGATCGCGTTCGATATCGACGAAGGGGCAGGCCATGCCGAGGTCGATGAACATATTGCGCAGCGACCGCTCGAAGCCCGCCTGCGCCGGGTAGTAGGCCCGGTAGCTCGGCGGCTTGCCGTCGAGATAGTCGGTGGCCACGCCCGGGCGAACGAAGATGAAGTCATTGTGGAAATAGGTGCGATGCAGCACCTTGGCGCAGACCGAGTTGAAGAAGGTCTCGGCCAGTTCGGGCTGGCGGTGCTCGGCCAGCAGGCTCACATACTGACGCTTGACCTGTTGCCAGTTGCCGGTTTCGAGTCGGGCTGCACCGAATTCCCGGCCGATTCGCTCGACCGCTTCGCTGACTCGGGCGTCATAGAACTCGATGCGCTCGCTGGCGAGCGTGCGGATCGCATGCCAGTCGGCCGCCTCGTAGCGGGCCTTGGCCTGCTGGGAGTTGTAGCGAAACAGCGCGTAGTGCCGATCGAAGCCAACCAGGATCGACTGCGCGACCGCCGCTGCTTCGCTGCCTTCGGCACTGTTGGGATCGTCGACCAGGCGGTCGGCGGCGCGCCTGGCGGGGGTGACTGCTTTCGTCATCGTCTCAGCGGGTCTCATCGAAAAGTTCACGTCCGATCAGCATGCGGCGGATCTCGGAGGTGCCGGCGCCGATTTCATAGAGCTTGGCATCGCGCCACAGTCGGCCGGTCGGGTAGTCGTTGATATAGCCGTTGCCGCCCAGGCACTGCAGCGCTTCGCCGGCCATCCAGGTGGCCTTCTCGGCTGAATACAGGATCGCGGCGGCCGCGTCCTTGCGCAGGCTGCGAACGTCGATCGCGCCTTTCTGGGCGCGGTCGCACTGGCGACCGACTTCATACACATAGGCGCGGCAGGCCATCATCGTGCTGTACATGTCGGCGAGCTTGCCCTGCATGAGCTGGAATTCGCCGATCGGCTGGCCGAACTGCTTGCGCTCATGCAGATAGGGCACGACCACATCCATGCAGGCGCTCATGATGCCCAGCGGCCCGCCCGAGAGCACCGCGCGTTCGAAGTCGAGTCCGCTCATCAGGACATTGACGCCGCGGCCCACGCCGTCGAGCTCGCGGCCCTGGATGCCGCCCAGTACATTTTCGGCCGGTACTTCGCAGTCCTGGAACACCAGCTCGCCGGTGTGACTGCCGCGCATGCCGAGCTTGTCGAGCTTTTGTGCCACCGAAAAGCCCTTGAAAGTTTTTTCG